>NZ_JBEZKZ010000072.1:0-37610 GCF_040651895.1 Streptomyces sp. NPDC048352 | reverse complement strand
ACGCCCGGTTACATTCCGAACCCGGAAGCTAAGCCTTTCAGCGCCGATGGTACTGCAGGGGGGACCCTGTGGGAGAGTAGGACGCCGCCGAACAACCCGCCCTTTTAGCTCAGTCGGTAGAGCGTCTCCATGGTAAGGAGAAGGTCAACGGTTCGATTCCGTTAAAGGGCTCCACAAAGAAGGCCCCCGCCATCAGGCGGGGGCTTTTTTGCGTTTCCGGGAGCCGGCTTGGGCGAGCCGCCCTAGAGATTGTGATCTGGAGACAGCTCGCCCCTCGCAACCGGAGGAGAATCAGGCGAGGCAGAACTCGTTGCCCTCGATGTCCTGCATCGTGATGCATGACTCGTTGACTCCATCGGCGCGCTGCGTCAGCACGTGTTTCGCGCCGAGCGCCATCAGCCGCGCGCATTCGGCCTCGAGTGTGGCCAGGCGCTCGTCACCCACGAGCCCTGTGCCGACCCGCACATCAAGATGCACCCGGTTCTTGACGACCTTGCCTTCGGGAACTCGCTGGAAGAGCACGCGCGGGCCCACACCCGAGGGATCAGCGCACGCGAAGTAGACCTCGTCCTCAGGCGGCAGCGAGTGGTGGTACTCCTCCCACGTGGCAAAACCCTCCGGGACTGCCGGTACGACGTACCCCAGCACCTCGCACCAGAAGGCGGCGAGGCGCGCAGGTTCCGCGCAGTCGAAGGTCACTTGGAACTGCTTGATCGTTGACATCGGCGCACGATAACAGGGCCCCTGCTCATCTCCCCGGGTGGGTGGATCGGTTACGGGACAGCCCTTGGGGGTGCGGCACTTTGAGGTGCCGCAGCCGCAGGGGCGGGTGGTTCAGCAGCCCTCGCGCTGCTGGGGGACCCGGAACGCGAGGATGGCCATGTCGTCCGAGGCGGGTTCCGCCGCGAAGCGCTCCACCGCGCGCAGGACGCGGGAGGCGACCGCGCCCGCCGTGAGGCCGGTGCAGGTCGTCAGGACCTCCGCCAGGCCGTCGTCGCCCAGCATGCGGGTGCCCTCGCGGCGCTCCGTGACGCCGTCCGTGACGCAGAGCAGGACGTCACCCGGGTCGAGGGTCAGCGTCTCCTCGTAGAGGTCGAGGTCGTCGATCACGCCGAGCAGCGGCTGCGGTTCCGCGGCCGGGGTGACCTGGCCGTCCGGGCGCAGGCGCAGCGGGAGGGGGTGGCCCGCGCAGACGACCTTCATCAGGGCGCCGCCGTCGGGCTGGGGGTGGAGTTCCCCGTACAGGAGGGTGAGGAAGCGGCTGCGGGCGCCCTCGTCGAGGATCGCCGCGTTGAGCCGCTCCAGCACCGCCGGCCCGCCCAGGCCCTCGCGGGCCAGGAGGCGCAGGGCGTGGCGGGCCAGGCCGGTGACGGCGGCCGCCTCGGGGCCCGTACCGCAGACGTCGCCGATGGCGAAGCCGTACACGCCGTCGCGGATCGGGAAGACGTCGTAGAAGTCGCCGCCCACCTCGTTGCCCTCGCCGGCGGCGCGGTAGATGACCTCGACCTCCATGCCGGGGATGGCGGGGGAGCCGGGCGGCAGGAGGCTGCGCTGGAGGGAGCGGCTGATGGCCGTGCGCTCGGAGTAGAGGCGGGCGTTGTCCAGGGCCAGGGCGGCCCTGCGGGAGAGGTCGTCGGCGAGTTCGAGGATCTCCTGGCGGAAGTGCTCCCCGGTGGGCTTGCCGAGGGTCAGCATGCCGATGACCCGGTTGCGGGCGAGGAGGGGCAGGACGACCGTCTCGCCGCCGACCGCGGTGGTCGCCCCCGGCCAGGGGCGGGCTCCGGCCTCGCGGACCGGCTCGGGCGGGCTGACGCGGGAGAGCAGGGCCTTGAGACCGTCGATGCGTTCCTCGTCCTCGTGCAGCACGTAGGCGAGGTAGGGGTCGGAGGTCTGGTCGGCGATGGTGTAGACGGCACACCAGGTGGCCAGGGTCGGGACGGTCATCTGGGCCATGAGGGCCAGGGTCTGGTCCCGGTCGAGGGTGCCAGCGAGCAGGTCGGAGGCCTCGACGAGGAAGGAGAGGGAGCCGCGGCGCAGCCGTTCCAGTTCGCCGAGGCGGGCGGACTCCACGGCGAGGGCGATGCGGTCGGCGGCGAACTGCAGGCGCAGGGCTTCTTCGTTGGTGTAGCGGCCCGGGACCTCGGCGGCGACGCCGAGGGAGCCGGTGAGGCGGCCCTCGACCTTGAGGGGGACGGTGACGACGGAGCGCATGCCGGTGGCCTCCAGGAGCGGCACGGCCCCGGGGACGACGGCGAGGTCGTCGTGGACGGCGGGCAGGCGGGCGGAGCCGTAGCGGCTGGTGCCGGCCTCGACGGGGACCCGGGCGAAGCGCTGGCGGGTGGAGGGGAGGCCGGTGGTGGCGCGGACCTCGAGCTCGGTCTCGTCGTCGGTGGCCAGGAGCAGGAAGGCGGAGTCGGCGTCGAGCATGTCACGGGCGCGTTCGACGGTGCGCTGGAGGAGTCCCTCGAGGTCGTCGGGGGCGGGGGAGCCGATGAAGACCTCGAAGGGGTCCGCGGGGCGGGGATCGGCGTGCTGGCCGTCCGAGGAGGGGACGCGTACGGGGGTCTGGAGCAGGGCGCGCTCGTCGTCGTGGACCAGCAGGCAGACGATGGAGGGCTCGCCGTGGGCGTCGCGGACCCGCAGGTGGGAGGCGTACACGGGGATGACGCGGCCGTCGGCGCCGCGGATGCCGTAGCTGCCCTCCCAGCGGGACAGGCGCAGGGCCTCGGCGACGCCGGTACCGGTGCCGGGGGTCTGCGGCCAGGCGGCGAGCTCGGCGAGGGGGCGGCCGAGGACCTTCTCGGCGGGGTAGCCGAAGATGTGCTCGGCGTCCTCGTTCCAGGAGGAGACGGCGTCGGTGGCGTCGACCTGGAGGACGGCGACGCGGACGCGGCTGTCGGTCAGGGGCAGGAACTGGTCCGCGACGACGGGGCCCGCGGAGCGGGTACCGACCGGCCGGTCCGGGAGGTCCAGGCGGAACCACACGTGCTTGTGCGTGGCGGTGTACTCGACGCCCCAGCGGGTGGCGAGGGCGGCGCAGAGCATCAGACCGCGGCCGCTCTCGCGGTCGGGATCGGCGTACGGGCGCTCACCGGGGTGCGCCAGCGGCAGCTCGCGCTCCGGGTACCGGTCGGCGACCTCGACGCGTACGCCGTCCTCGGCGCGCAGGCACAGGACCTCGGCGCGGGTTCCGGCGTGGACCACGGCGTTGGTGACGAGTTCGCTGGTCAGCACCACCGCGTCGTCGATGATGTCCGCGAACCCCCAGCCCTGCAGCGTGTCGCGTACGAACGCGCGGGCGGCGGCGACGGACCGCCCCTGGGGGTCGAAACTGGCAGCCGCCCGTGCCGTGATCACGAGTCTCCTTCGACGCGGTTGGACATCGGATGCCAGGTTACTTACCTTCGCGCTCGCCAGGAGGCCGTCGTCGGGGATTCCACCCGCGGGGTGCGGGCGGTGTGCGATGGTGCCGAAGTGTTATGGCCGGGTTCGGCCGGGGTGAAACACTGGGCAGGCTTGGACAGCCGGCTCTTGGACAGCCGGATGTCCGGTGGAACAGCGGTCGACCCTTTCGGGAGGGACACGGTGGAGTCTGGCGCAGCGGTGCGGCGTACGGGAACGCGCCCCAAAGGGGGGCGGTCCCGGCGGGGCGGCACGACGGAAGTCGACAGCGCGGCTCTGAACCGTCTGCTCACGGCCCTGGTGTCGATGCGGGACGGGAATTTCCGCAAGAGGCTGACGGTCTCCGGCGAAGGCGTGATGGCGGAGATCGCCGCCGTCTACAACGAGGTCGCCGACCGGAACCTGCACCTGACCGGGGAGCTGTCCCGGGTCCGGCGCACGGTGGGCCGCGAGGGCAAGCTGAGCGAGCGGCTGGAGACGGGGGCCTGCGAGGGCTCCTGGGCGGCCGCGATCGACGCCTCGAACCAGCTGGTGGACGACCTCGCGCGGCCGGTGTCCGAGGTGGGCCGGGTGCTGTCGGCGGTGGCCGAGGGCGACCTGGACCAGCGGATGGACCTGCGTACGCAGGCCTCCGACGGGGCGGGCCATCCGCTGCGCGGAGAGTTTCTGAAGGTCGGGCGTACGGTCAACAACCTGGTCGACCAGCTGTCGGCGTTCACCGACGAGGTGACGCGGGTGGCGCTGGAGGTCGGTACCGAGGGCAAGCTGGGCGGTCAGGCCCAGGTCCGCGGAATGTCCGGCTCCTGGAAGGACCTGACCGACTCCGTCAACACGATGGCGTACCGGCTCACCGCTCAGGTGCGTGACATCGCCCTCGTGACGACGGCGGTCGCCAAGGGCGACCTGTCGCGCAAGGTCACGGTGCACGTGGCCGGCGAGATGCTCCAGCTGAAGAACACCGTGAACACCATGGTGGACCAGCTGTCCTCGTTCTCCTCCGAGGTGACGCGGGTCGCCCGCGAGGTGGGCACGGAGGGCGAGCTGGGCGGCCAGGCGAAGGTGCCCGGGGTCGCGGGCGTGTGGAAGGACCTGACCGACTCCGTCAACACGATGGCGGGGAACCTGACGGCGCAGGTGCGCGGGATCGCGCAGGTCACCACCGCCGTGGCGAACGGTGACCTGTCGCAGAAGGTGCGGGTCAGCGCGCGGGGCGAGGTCGCGCAGCTGGCCGAAACGATCAACCAGATGACGGAGACCCTGCGGACCTTCGCGGACGAGGTCACGCGCGTGGCCAGCGAGGTCGGCGCGAAGGGCCTGCTCGGCGGTCAGGCGCAGGTGCCCGGCGCCGCGGGTACGTGGAAGGACCTCACCGACTCGGTGAACACGGTCTTCCGCAACCTGACGACGCAGGTGCGGGACATCGCGCAGGTGACGACCGCGGTGGCGAACGGCGACCTGTCGCAGAAGGTCACGGTGGACGTGGCCGGCGAGATGCTGGAGCTGAAGAACACCGTCAACACGATGGTGGACCAGCTGCAGTCCTTCGGTGCGGAAGTGACGCGGGTGGCCCGTGAGGTCGGCGTCGAGGGCGAGCTGGGCGGCCAGGCGCAGGTGCCCGGTGCCGCCGGTACGTGGAAGGACCTCACCGACTCGGTGAACACCGCCTTCCGCAACCTGACGGGGCAGGTCCGCAACATCGCGCAGGTGACCACGGCAGTGGCGAACGGCGATCTGTCGCAGAAGGTCACGGTGGACGTCTCCGGCGAGATGCTCCAGCTGAAGAACACCGTGAACACGATGGTGGACCAGCTGTCGTCCTTCGCCGACCAGGTCACGCGGATGGCGCGGGACGTGGGTACGGAGGGCCGGCTCGGCGGCCAGGCCCGGGTCGAGGGGGTCTCCGGCACCTGGAAGGAGCTCACCGACTCCGTCAACTTCATGGCGGGGAACCTGACCTCCCAGGTGCGCCAGATCGCCCAGGTGACGACGGCGGTGGCGCGCGGCGACCTGTCCCAGAAGATCGACGTGGACGCCCGAGGCGAGATCCTGGAGCTGAAGAACACCATCAACACGATGGTCGACCAGCTCTCCGCCTTCGCGGAGCAGGTGACCCGGGTGGCGCGGGACGTGGGCACCGAGGGCCGGCTCGGTGGTCAGGCGCAGGTGCCCGGCGTGGCCGGGGTGTGGCGGGACCTGACCGACTCGGTGAACTTCATGGCCTCCAACCTGACCGGCCAGGTGCGCAACATCGCCCAGGTCGCGACGGCGGTGGCGCGCGGCGACCTGTCGCAGAAGATCGACGTGGACGCCCGCGGCGAGATCCTGGAGCTGAAGAACACCCTCAACACGATGGTCGACCAGCTGTCGAACTTCGCGGAGCAGGTCACCCGGGTCGCCCGCGAGGTGGGCACCGAGGGCATCCTGGGCGGCCAGGCCGAGGTCAAGGGCGTCTCGGGCACCTGGAAGGACCTCACCCAGTCCGTCAACTTCATGGCGAACAACCTGACGTCCCAGGTGCGCAACATCGCCGAGGTGACCACGGCGGTGGCCATGGGCGACCTGTCGAAGAAGATCACGGTCGACGCCAAGGGCGAGATCCTCGAACTGGTCACCACCGTGAACACGATGGTCGACCAGCTGTCCTCCTTCGCCGAGCAGGTGACGCGGGTCGCCCGTGAGGTGGGCACGGAGGGCATCCTGGGCGGGCAGGCGCGGGTGCGCGGGGTGACCGGCATCTGGAAGGACCTCTCCGACAACGTCAACCTGATGGCCGACAACCTGACCTCGCAGGTGCGCAACATCTCGCAGGTCTCGGCGGCGGTGGCCAACGGCGACCTGACCAAGAAGGTCACCGTGGAGGCGCGCGGCGAGGTCGCCCAGCTCGCGGACACCGTCAACACGATGGTGAAGACGCTGTCGTCCTTCGCGGACGAGGTCACGCGTGTGGCCCGCGAGGTGGGCACGGAGGGCCGCCTGGGCGGTCAGGCGCACGTCCCCGGGGTCTCCGGTACGTGGAAGGACCTCACCGACTCGGTGAACTTCATGGCGTCCAACCTCACCGGGCAGGTGCGGCAGATCGCCATGGTCACGACCGCCATCGCCAAGGGCGACATGACCAAGAAGATCGACATCGACGCGCGCGGGGAGATCCTGGAGCTCAAGACGACCATCAACACGATGGTCGACCAGCTGTCCTCCTTCGCCGACCAGGTGACCCGGGTCGCGCGCGAGGTGGGCACCGAGGGCATCCTCGGCGGACAGGCCCGCGTGCGGGACGTCGACGGCACGTGGCGGGACCTGACCGAGTCCGTGAACGAGATGGCCGGCAACCTCACCCGGCAGGTGCGCGCCATCGCGGCGGTGGCCACCGCGGTAACCCGCGGCGACCTCAGCCTGAAGGTCGACGTGGACGCGGCGGGCGAGATCCAGGTCCTCCAGGACAACATCAACACGATGATCGTGAACCTGCGCGACACCACCCTGGCCAACAAGGAGCAGGACTGGCTCAAGGGCAACCTCGCCCGGATCTCGGCCCTGATGCAGGGCCGCCGGGACCTGGACGACGTGGCCAAGCTGATCATGAGCGAGCTGACCCCCGTGGTCTCCGCGCAGCACGGCGCCTTCTTCCTGGCGGTACCGGCCGGCGGGACCTCCGAGATCGGGACGGACGGCGGCGCGGAGGGCTCGTACGAGCTGCGGATGCGCGGGAGCTACGCCTACGCGGGCGCCCAGATGCCCATCTCGTTCCGGCCGGGGGAGGGGCTGATCGGCACCGTCGCCGAGGAGAAGCGGACGATCCTGGTCGAGAACACCCCGCCCGGCTACCTGAAGATCTCCTCGGGGCTGGGCGAGGCCCCGCCGGCGCACGTGATCGTGCTGCCCGTGCTGTTCGAGGGGAAGGTGCTCGGTGTCATCGAGCTGGCGTCCTTCACGCCGTTCACGCAGATCCAGAAGGACTTCCTGAGCCAGATCGCCGAGATGATCGGTACGAGCGTCAACACCATCTCGGTGAACTCCAAGACGGAGATGCTGCTCAAGCAGTCCCAGGAGATGACCGAGCAGCTGCGCGAGCGCTCCGACGAGCTGGAGAACCGGCAGAAGGCCCTCCAGGCCGCCAACGCGGAACTGGAGGAGAAGGCCGAGCTGTTGGCCCAGCAGAACCGGGACATCGAGGTGAAGAACACCGAGATCGAGGAGGCCCGGCAGGTCCTGGAGGAGCGTGCCGAGCAGCTCGCGGTCTCGATGCGGTACAAGAGCGAGTTCCTCGCGAACATGTCGCACGAGCTGCGCACGCCGCTGAACTCGCTGCTGATCCTGGCCAAGCTGCTCGCCGACAACGCGGACGAGAACCTCTCGCCCAAGCAGGTGGAGTTCGCGGAGACCATCCACGGCGCGGGCTCGGACCTGCTCCAGCTGATCAACGACATCCTCGACCTGTCGAAGGTCGAGGCCGGGAAGATGGACGTCTCGCCGACGCGGATCGCGCTGGTCCAGCTCGTGGACTACGTGGAGGCCACCTTCCGGCCGCTGACCGCGGAGAAGGGGCTGGACTTCTCGGTGCGGGTCTCGCCGGAGCTCCCCGCGACCCTGCACACCGACGAGCAGCGGCTGCTCCAGGTGCTGCGCAACCTGCTGTCGAACGCGGTGAAGTTCACCGACAACGGGGCGGTGGAGCTGGTGATCCGGCCCGCCGGGTCGGACGTGCCGACGGCCATCCGGGAGCAGCTGCTGGAGGCGGGGTCGCTGCGCGAGGCGGACGCCGACCTGATCGCGTTCTCGGTGACCGACACCGGGATCGGTATCGCGGCGAGCAAGATGCTGGTGATCTTCGAGGCGTTCAAGCAGGCGGACGGGACGACCAGCCGCAAGTACGGCGGTACGGGGCTGGGGCTGTCCATCAGCCGGGAGATCGCCCGGCTGCTGGGCGGTGAGATCCATGCGGCGAGCGAGCCGGGCCGCGGCTCGACCTTCACGCTGTACCTGCCGCTGCACCCGAGCGAGCTGCCGCCGCAGGGGTACGCGCCCCCGACGCCCGGCGGGGCGCGCGGGGAGTACCGCAGGACGGCCGCGGAGGCGCTGCCCGCCGCGCAGCCGCTGCCCGCGGCGCTGCCGGCCGCGCCGGTGGAGGAGGCTCCGGTGCGGGAGGCGCTGCCGGTGGCCGAGGCGACCGGGCCGGGCTCTTCGGCGCTGTTCCGGCGCCGGCGCAAGCCGGCGGCCGGTCCGCAGCCGCGCACCGAGGTGCCGGGGCAGGTCGACGGAGCGGCGTGGGACGTGCAGGAGCCGCTGCCGGCGCCGCCGCGTTCGTACGACTTCCACGGCGAGCGGGTGCTGATCGTGGACGACGACGTGCGCAACGTCTTCGCCCTGACGAGCGTGCTGGAGCAGCACGGGCTGGCGGTGCTCTACGCGGAGAACGGCCGGGAGGGCATCGAGGTGCTGGAGCAGCACGACGACGTGGCGGTCGTGCTGATGGACATCATGATGCCGGAGATGGACGGGTACGCGACGACGTCGGCGATCCGGCGGATGCCGCAGTTCGCGGGGCTGCCGATCATCGCGCTGACGGCGAAGGCGATGAAGGGCGACCGGGAGAAGGCCATCGACTCCGGGGCTTCCGACTACGTCACCAAGCCGGTCGAGCCCGACTACCTGCTGTCGGTCATGGAACAGCACATGCGAGGAAAGTGATCGGAGGGCGGGACGCGGGCGGCGGCCCGGAGGGGAACCTTCGGGCCTCCCCTCACGTTTCCGCTACGTGCACAGTGACATCTTGGTGACAGGGTGTGGCGATCTGAGGACTGGGGCTACGATGACCGGCACAAGGACGGACGGCGCAAGGATGCCGTCCTCTGGGGCGGGGCCCGGCGCGCACGCCGGAGCCAGGAGCCGGGGAGGCCCCATGCCGGGGCGAGGAGGACAGGGCATGGTGCAGAAGGCCAAGATCCTCCTGGTCGACGACCGGCCGGAGAATCTGCTGGCGCTGGAGGCCATCCTCTCCGCGCTCGATCAGACACTGGTCCGGGCGTCTTCCGGGGAGGAAGCGCTCAAAGCGCTGCTCACGGACGATTTCGCGGTCATCCTGCTGGATGTCCAGATGCCGGGCATGGACGGGTTCGAAACCGCCGCGCACATCAAACGGCGCGAACGGACCCGGGACATCCCGATCATCTTCCTCACCGCGATCAACCACGGTCCGCACCACACCTTCCGCGGGTACGCGGCGGGCGCGGTGGACTACATCTCGAAGCCGTTCGATCCCTGGGTGCTGCGCGCCAAGGTCTCGGTGTTCGTCGAGCTCTACACCAAGAACTGCCAGCTGCGGGAGCAGGCGGCGCTGCTGCGCCTCCAGCTGGAGGGCGGCGGGACCAACGGCGACGGCAGCCGGGAGACGGCCGGTCTGCTGGCCGAGCTCTCCGCACGGCTGGCGGCGGTCGAGGAGCAGGCCGAGGCGCTGACCAAGCAGCTCGGCGAGGACTCGGCGGAAGCCGCGGTGGTGGCGACGGCCGCCCACCTGGAGCGCAAGCTGACCGGTCTGCGGCGGGCACTGGACGCGCTGGAGCCGGGAGCCAGCGGAGGAGCGCCGGTCCTGCCGGCCCAGAGCTGAGGCGGTCCGGGCCGTACGCCCCCGTCCCCGCCGGCGCGGCGGTCCGCCTCCGGGCTCCCGTTGGCGGGCGGCGGTTCTGCCGGGGCGTCAAAGCCCTTGCCCGTACGGCGACACGAACGGGTGAAGGGGTGGGCACGCGTGTCCACCGGCGTGCGCACGGGTAACCTCGGGCCCATGGCCTCAAGTACGTCCGGCAAGGGTTCCCAGAGCACCGCGGGCGCCGCGAAGGGCCGCACCGGCCGTACGACGGCGCCGGCGAAGAAGGCGGCCCCGCGTAAGCCCCCCGCGAAGAAGGCCGTTGGGGCCAGACGCCCCCCGGTGAAGAAGGTCGCCGCCAGGCCGGCGCCGTCGCCGACCGGGGGAGTGGTGCGGCTGGTCCGCTGGTGCTGGCTCGGTCTCGCGCACGCGATCGGCGGGCTGTTCCGCGGGCTGGGCCGGGGGGCCAGGAACCTGGACCCGGCGCACCGCAAGGACGGTGTGGCGCTGCTGCTGCTCGCCCTCGCGCTGATCGTCGCCGCCGGCACCTGGTCGAACCTGAGCGGGCCCGTCGGGGAGCTGGTGACGATGCTGGTCACCGGGGCGTTCGGGCGCCTGGACCTGCTCGTGCCGGTCCTGCTGGGGGTCATGGCGGTACGTTTCATCCGCCACCCCGAGCAGAACGACGCCAACGGGCGCATCGGCATCGGCCTGTCCGCCCTGGTCATCGGCGTCCTCGGGCTGGTGCACATCGCCTGCGGGGCGCCGGGCCGGGACGAGGGCACCACCGCCATGCAGAACGCGGGCGGGCTCATCGGCTGGGGTGCCTCCAAGCCGCTGATCTTCACGATGGGTGCGCCGCTGGCCGTGCCCATGCTGGTGCTGCTGACGGTGTTCGGGCTGCTGGTGGTCACCGCCACCCCGGTCGCCGCGGTCCCGCAGCGGCTGCGCCGGCTGGGGATCCGGCTCGGGGTCGTCCAGGCCGGCGCGTACGACGAGGGGTACGGGGAGTACGAGGTCGCCGGCCGGCCCGAACGCCCCGACCGGCATGACGCCGGGCAGTGGCGGGCCCGCAGCGGCGGCCCCGGCGGCCCGGGTGGTGCCGGTGCGGCGGACGAGGCCGAGGAGGCGGCCCTGGCCCGGCGGCGCCGGCCCCGGCGGAGCGCCGCGCGGCCGGGAGAGCGGGAGCCGGACGCCGTCGACGTGGCCGCGGCGGCCGCGGCCGCGCTGGACGGCGTGGTCTACGGGGGGCTGCCGCCGAACCCGCTGGTCGCCGACCTCACCCAGGGGATCTCCGGCCGGGGGGAGGGGGCGGAGGTCACCGCCGCGGTGCCGACCGCCCGCGAGGAGCGGCCCGCCGCCCCGGCTCCGGCGGAGCCCTCCGGCGCGCCGCACGAGCGCACCGCCGCCGCCTCCGGGACGCTGTCGGTGCCGGACCTGACGAAGGCGCCGCCGGAGAAGGCCGAGCCGCTGCCGCCGCGCGCCGAACAGCTCCAGCTGCGCGGGGACATCACGTACGCCCTGCCCTCGCTGGAGCTGCTGGAGAAGGGCGGCCCCGGCAAGACCCGCAGCGCCGCCAACGACGCGGTCGTCGCCTCGCTGACGAACGTGTTCACCGAGTTCAAGGTCGACGCGCAGGTCACCGGCTTCACCCGGGGCCCGACGGTGACCCGGTACGAGGTGACGCTCGGCGCCGCGGTGAAGGTCGAGCGGATCACGGCGCTGGCGAAGAACATCGCCTACGCCGTGGCCTCCCCGGACGTACGGATCATCAGCCCGATCCCGGGCAAGTCGGCCGTCGGCATCGAGATTCCGAACACCGACCGCGAGATGGTCAACCTGGGCGACGTACTGCGGCTCGCGGACGCCGCCGAGGACGACCACCCGATGCTGGTCGCGCTCGGCAAGGACGTCGAGGGCGGCTACGTCATGGCCAACCTGGCGAAGATGCCGCACGTGCTGGTCGCGGGCGCCACCGGCTCCGGCAAGTCGTCCTGCATCAACTGCCTGATCACCTCGATCATGGTGCGGGCCACGCCGGAGGACGTCCGGATGGTCCTCGTCGACCCCAAGCGGGTCGAGCTGACCGCCTACGAGGGCATCCCGCACCTGATCACGCCGATCATCACCAACCCCAAGCGGGCCGCAGAGGCCCTCCAGTGGGTGGTGCGCGAGATGGACCTGCGCTACGACGACCTCGCCGCCTTCGGCTACCGGCACATCGACGACTTCAACCAGGCCATCCGGGACGGCAAGATCACGCTGCCGCCGGGCAGCGAGCGGGAGCTGAGCCCGTACCCGTACCTGCTGGTGATCGTCGACGAGCTCGCCGACCTGATGATGGTGGCCCCGCGCGACGTCGAGGACTCGATCGTCCGCATCACCCAGCTGGCCCGCGCGGCCGGCATCCACCTGGTGCTGGCCACCCAGCGGCCCTCGGTGGACGTGGTGACCGGTCTGATCAAGGCGAACGTGCCCTCGCGGCTCGCCTTCGCGACCTCCTCGCTGGCCGACAGCCGGGTCATCCTCGACCAGCCCGGCGCCGAGAAGCTGATCGGCAAGGGTGACGGGCTGTTCCTGCCGATGGGCGCGAACAAGCCGGTCCGCCTCCAGGGCGCCTTCGTCACCGAGGACGAGATCGCCGGCATCGTGCGGCACTGCAAGGAGCAGATGACGCCGGTCTTCCGCGACGACGTCACCGTCGGGCAGAAGCAGAAGAAGGAGATCGACGAGGAGATCGGCGACGACCTGGACCTGCTGTGCCAGGCGGCGGAGCTGGTGGTCTCCACCCAGTTCGGCTCGACCTCGATGCTCCAGCGCAAGCTGCGGGTGGGCTTCGCCAAGGCCGGGCGGCTCATGGACCTGATGGAGTCCCGCGGGGTCGTCGGACCGAGCGAGGGCTCCAAGGCGCGCGACGTGCTGGTGAAGCCGGACGAGCTCGACGGCGTCCTCGCGGTGATCCGCGGCGAGGACGCGCCCTAGGCAGGATCCGGGGGCCCCGGATGCCGGAACGGGTGTCCGCCGGGCTCACCCGACCGAATGGGATCGCCGCCGGATCGGGCGGCAACCGTTTCCCCTGGGCGCGCGTCAAGTTGAGGAGACACCGGCGGGTGCGCGCTTCGCCATTCGGATGGCGTAGGAAGCGGACCCTCCGGTTGCCCCACCCTTTCGTCACCCCCCTAGACTGGACATCCAGCAGGTGGCTACACGCTCGAAAGGCGCCCTTGTGTCCATCGGCAACTCCAACTCCCCCGAAGAAGAGCGGCCTTCGACCGACCGGTCCGAGGACCAGTCCGAGGACCGCATCATCGAGCGCTCCGTCGAAGGGCCGTCCATCGGAACGGCCCTCAAGAAGGCCCGGATCGCCGCCGGGCTCACCGTCGACGAAGTCAGTTCCTCCACCCGCGTGCGCATCCCCATCGTGCACGCGATCGAGGAGGACGACTTCACGCGGTGCGGCGGCGACGTGTACGCCCGCGGCCATATCCGTACGCTGGCCCGCGCCGTGCACATCGATCCGGCACCCCTGGTCGAGAGCTACGACGCCGCCCACGGCGGCCGGCCGGCCCCCACCCCCGCGGCGCCGATGTTCGAGGCCGAGCGGATCCGCCCCGAGCGGCAGCGGCCCAACTGGACCGCGGCCATGGTCGCCGCCATCGTCGCCGTGATCGGCTTCGTCGGCTTCACCGCCTTCGGCGGCGGCGACGAGCCGTCCAAGCGGTCGGTGGCGGAAGGTTCCTCCCCGCAGCCCGCGCCCAAGCAGTCCGCGGGCAAGCAGCCGGCCGCCCCGACCCCCAAGGCACCCAAGCCCGAGCCCTCGGACAGTGCCATCGCCGCGGCCCCCAAGGACCTCGTCACCGTCGTCCTGACGGCGGACGAGGGCGAGAGCTGGGTCTCCGCGAAGGACCACAGCGGCCGGCTCCTCTTCGACGGGACCCTCGCGCTGGGCGAGTCGAAGACCTTCACGGACAAGGAGTCCGTGGACCTCGTCCTCGGCGACGCCGGAGCCGTCAAGCTGTTCGTGAACGGCAAGGAGATCAAGGAGAGGTTCGAGTCGGGACAGGTCGAACGTCTCACCTACACCAAGGACGACCCGCGCCAGGGCCAGGCCCAGGCGGGCTGACCAGCACGGAATAGAAGATTCCAGATCCCCGGGACCCCGCGCGGCTGCCGCCGCCGGCCCCGGGGATCTTGCTGCGGGGGGACTTGGGGCGGGGGCCGGCGCCGGGACGAAGTAGTCTTGAGTCCATGCCCGAACGCCGTACCGTCGCCCTTGTCACTCTTGGCTGCGCCCGTAACGAGGTGGACTCGGAGGAGCTCGCAGGCCGCTTGGCGGCGGATGGCTGGGAGCTCGTCGAGGACGCCGCCGACGCGGACGTAGCCGTCGTCAACACCTGCGGATTCGTCGAAGCCGCCAAGAAGGACTCCGTAGACGCCCTGCTGGAAGCCAACGATCTCAAGGACCACGGCAAGACCCAGGCCGTCGTCGCCGTCGGCTGTATGGCCGAGCGCTACGGCAAGGAACTCGCCGAAGCGCTCCCCGAGGCCGACGGAGTCCTCGGCTTCGACGACTACGCCGACATCTCCAACCGCCTCCAGACCATCCTCAGCGGTGGCAGCGTCGAGGCGCACACCCCGCGCGACCGGCGCAAGCTGCTGCCGATCAGCCCCGCCGAGCGGCAGGCCGCCGACGTGGCGCTGCCCGGCCACGCGCAGGAGCCCGCCCCCGCCCCCAGCGACCTGCCCGAGGGCCTGGCCCCCGCCTCCGGCCCGCGCGCGCCGCTGCGCCGCCGCCTGGACAAGAGCCCGGTCGCCTCGGTGAAGCTCGCCTCCGGCTGTGACCGGCGCTGCTCCTTCTGCGCCATCCCGTCCTTCCGCGGCTCCTTCATCTCCCGCCGCCCCAGCGACGTGCTGGGCGAGACGCGCTGGCTCGCCGAGCAGGGCGTCAAGGAGGTCATGCTGGTCTCCGAGAACAACACTTCGTACGGCAAGGACCTGGGCGACATCCGCCTGCTGGAGACCCTGCTGCCCGAGCTCGCCGCCGTCGACGGCATCGAGCGCGTCCGCGTCAGCTACCTCCAGCCGGCCGAGATGCGGCCCGGGCTGATCGACGTCCTCACCTCGACGCCCAAGGTCGTCCCGTACTTCGACCTGTCCTTCCAGCACTCGGCCCCCGACGTGCTGCGCGCCATGCGCCGCTTCGGTGACACCGACCGCTTCCTGGAGCTGCTGGACACCATCCGCTCCAAGGCCCCGCAGGCCGGCGTCCGGTCCAACTTCATCGTCGGCTTCCCCGGCGAGAAGGAGTCGGACTTCGCCGAGCTGGAGCGTTTCCTCACCCACGCCCGCCTCGACGCCATCGGCGTCTTCGGCTACTCCGACGAGGACGGCACCGAGGCCGCCGGCTACGAGGACAAGCTGGACGAGGACACCATCGCCGAGCGGCTCGCGCACATGCAGCGGCTCGCCGAGGAGCTGACCTCGCAGCGCGCGGAGGAGCGGATCGGGGAGACCCTGGAGGTACTCGTCGAGACGGTCGTCCCGCTGGACGAGGCCGAGGAGGGCGAGGGCGCCTACGGGCGCGCCGCCCACCAGGCTCCCGAGACCGACGGACAGGTCGTCTTCACGGACGGCGCGGGCCTGGTGCCCGGGCGCATCGTCACCGCCAAGGTGGTCGGGACCCTGGGCGTCGACCTGGTCGCGGAGGCCCTGGGCACGGAACTCGAGGAGGCGGCCGGATGACCGGAGTCCCGGCATCGGCGGCGGGCGGGACCGGCCGCCGGCCCGCTCCCGGCACGAAGCTCGGGACTGCGGCCGTCAACCAGGCCAGCCTCTGGAACATCGCCAACATCCTGACGATGATCCGGCTCGTCCTCGTGCCGGGATTCGTCCTGCTGCTGCTCGCCGACGGGGGCTACGACCCCGTCTGGCGGGCGCTGGCGTGGGCCGCCTTCGCCGTCGCCATGATCACGGACATCTTCGACGGGCACCTGGCCAGGACGTACAACCTGGTCACGGACTTCGGGAAGATCGCCGACCCCATCGCCGACAAGGCGATCATGGGGTCGGCGCTGGTGTGTCTGTCCTGGCTCGGCGATCTTCCCTGGTGGGTGACCGGGGTGATCCTCGGACGTGAGCTCGGGATCACGCTGATGCGGTTCTGGGTGATCCGGTACGGGGTGATCCCGGCCAGCCGGGGCGGCAAGATGAAGACCCTGGCCCAGGGCACGGCGGTGGGCATGTACGTGCTCGCGCTGACCGGGCCGCTGGCGACCTTGCGCTTCTGGGTGATGGCCCTCGCCGTCGTGCTGACCGTCGTCACCGGTCTGGATTACATCCGGCAGGCCGTGGTGCTGCGCCGGGCCGGACTCGCGGCGGAGCGGGTCGCGACGTGACACACGGGGCAGGGGGCGCGCCGGAGGCCGCGGAAGCGGCGGCCGGGGTGGCAGCGGTGGCCGAAGACGTACTGCGGATGCTTGCGGAGCGTGACCAGACGCTCGCGGTCGCGGAGTCGCTGACGGGCGGCATGGTGGCGGCGGAGCTCACGGCGGTGCCAGGTGCCTCGCGGGCCTTCCGCGGGTCGGTCACGGCGTACGCCACGGAACTGAAGCACCGCGTCCTCGGGGTGGACGCCGAGCTGCTGGCGGCCGAGGGCGCGGTGAACGCGCAGGTCGCGGAGGAGATGGCGGTCGGCGTGCGGCGGGCGCTGGGTGCCGCGTGGGGGATCGCGACGACCGGCGTGGCCGGCCCCGACCCCCAGGACGGTCAGCCCGTGGGCACCGTTTTCATCGCCGTGGCGGGTCCGGCGGGCAGGAAAACAGCCCGGCTGCGGTTGAACGGCTCCCGGACGGAAATCCGTAGGGAGAGTGCACGGACAGTGCTCGAACTCCTCTCGAGCGAACTCCGCGAGAATCTGCGGAGGCAGGATACGGAACAGAACGGGGGGATTTGATGTTTGCAGCCCTGAGTGAACACGACATCGCTCCCCGCACGGCCGCGGCGCGAGGCGGTACGGTGGGGCGTGAAGGTTACGGCTACACGGTCAGAGGAGGGAGCCACCGATGATTCTGCTCCGTCGCCTGCTGGGTGACGTGCTGCGTCGGCAGCGCCAGCGCCAGGGCCGTACTCTGCGCGAAGTCTCCTCGTCCGCCCGAGTTTCGCTCGGCTATCTCTCCGAGGTGGAGCGGGGGCAGAAGGAGGCATCCTCCGAGCTGCTCTCCGCGATCTGCGACGCGTTGGACGTACGGATGTCCGAGCTGATGCGCGAAGTCAGTGACGAGCTGTCGCTGGCGGAGCTTGCGCAGTCGGCCGCCGCAAGCGAACCGGTGCCGGCACCGGTGCGCCCGATGCTCAATTCGGTCTCCGTGGCCTCGGTCACGGGTGGACCCGAGCGGGTGACCATCAAGGCGCCCGTGGATGCGGTGAACGTCGTAGCCGCTTGAGCGCCGTTGGGTACGTGAGCGTGGCGGGAGCCCCGGTGGGTGCGTGAAGCACCGGCCGGGGCTCCTTGCCGTTGTCCGCCGGTGGCGCGGGGCCGTGCGGGTCCGGGCCGGTCGTTCTGGGTGCGGGGGCGGGGAGGCTGCGGGAGGATGACCCGTGCGGGAACCGGCCCGCTGGGAGGTGGCCGTGCGGCGGTTACAGCGGATACCTGTGGCGGTGCCCTTCGCGCTCGCGGTGGGGGCGCTCTGGTGGTGGGCCGTGCTGAGGCTGGCGCTGGCGCCGGCCGGGGCGGGGCCGGTGGAGGGCGCCGTGGCGGTGGGCGGCTGGGGGCTGGGGCTGCTGCCGGTGCACTGTGCGCCGGGGCCCGTACGCAGGCCCGGCAGGGCCCGGGGCGCGGCGGCTACCAGGGCATCGACACCCCGCCGTTCGGGCGCAGGATCTGGCCCGTCATGAAGGACGAGGCATCGCAGGCCAGGTAGAGCACGGCCTGGGCGATGTCCTCGGGCTCGCCGACCCGGCGCAGCGGGGACATCCGGACCATGGCGGCTTCGGTCCGCTGCTGGACCTCCGGGCCGTGGCGGGCGGTCATGGGGGTGCGGATCCATCCCGGTGCGACGGCGTTGACGCGGATGCCGTGCGGGCCGGCCTCGGTGGCGAGGGTCTTGGTGAGCTGCACCACGGCGGCCTTGGCGGCGCTGTAGCAGAGCAGGCCGGGCTGGGCGGCGTCCACCGCGCCGGAGGCCATGGTGACGACCGAGCCCGGGCGGCCGGCGGCGATCATCGCGCGGACGGCCTCCTGGCAGGTGCGCAGGACCCCCTTGAAGTTGATGTCCAGGATCCGGTCGAGGTCCTCGTCGGTGGTGTCCAGGACGCTGCTGGTGTGCATGACCCCGGCGACGGCGGCGGTGATGTCGAGCGGCCCGGCCGCGGCCACGGCGGCCCGCAGGGCGGCCCGGTCGGTGACGTCGAGGGGGTGGGCGGTGGCGGCGCCGCCCTCCTCGCGGATCAGGGCGGCGGTCTCGGCGAGGCCCCGCTCGTCGCGGTCGGCGCAGTGGACGCCGGCGCCGGCCCGGGCGAGGAGCAGGGCGGTGGCCCGGCCGATGCCGCCGGCGGCTCCGGTGACGAGCGCGGTGCGCCCGGTGAGGTCGTACGAGGCGGTGGGTGTGGGCATGCCAGGACCGTACGAGCGAATCTGACGGCCCGTCAACTGTCCGGGTGTTCCGGGACCGGGCCGGTCTGGCAGCGGGGGCACCAGTACGTGGGCCTGCGGTCCTGCCAGACCTCGCGGACGGCGGTTCCGCAGCGCAGGCAGGGGCGGTGGGTGCGGCCGTAGACGAAGAGCTCCCGGCCGGGGAGGCGGCTGCCGGTGGTGTTGCGGCGCCCGGCGTTGCCGGTGTTCGCCGCCAGCAGGCGCTGGGCGGCGGAGGCGAGCCGGACGGCCGTGGCCTCGGGGTCGGGCAGCCCGCCGACCGGGGTCCAGGGGGTGACCTGGGCGAGGAAGCAGAGCTCGCACTTGTAGATGTTGCCGACGCCCGCCAGGTTGCGCTGGTCCAGCAGGGCCTCGCCCAGGGGGCGGTCCGGGTCGGCGAGGAGGTTGGCGGCGGCCCGGGCCGGGTCCCAGTCGGGGCCGAGGAGGTCGGGGCCGAGGTGGCCCACGACCTGGTCCTCGTCGGCGGTGCGCAGTAGTTCCAGTACGGGGAGGCGGTAGCCGACGGCGGTGGTGCCGGCGGTGCCGAGGACGGCCCGGATTTCGTGGGAGGGGCCGCCGCGCCACTTCTGGCCGGGGTCGAAGAGGTGCCAGGCGCCGTCCATGCCGAGGTGGCTGTGGAGGGTGAGGCCGCCTTCGAGGCGCGCGAGGAGGTGCTTGCCGCGCGGGGTGACGTCCAGGGTGGTGCGGCCGGTGAGGTCGGCGGTGGCGAAGCGGGGCACGCGCAGATCGGCGTGGGTGAGGGGCCGGCCGGCGAAGGCGGCGTGGAGGCGGGCCGCCGCGCGGTGGACGCTGTCTCCTTCGGGCATGCGCTCATTGTCGCGCCGCCCTGCCCGCAGGGCGCGGAACCCCCTGGGCGGGGGCGCCGCCGCAGGGGGTCCGGGGGTCAGGAGGGTCGGGGGCCCGGCGGGCCGGCCGTCACTTCCAGGTGAGGGCCTTCTGGGGCGGGGAGCTCAGGTTGTTGTACGGCTCGCCCCAGTACTCGGCGCCGGAGACCTTCGTCTGGGCCGACGGCGCGAGGGCGATCACGCAGTTGGTCTGCGTCTGGCCGTTGGTGAAGCCCTTCGGCAGCGAGTTGTCCTTGCACTTGTCGAACTTGCCGATGATCGAGACGCCCTGCGCCTCGCTGCCGTCGCCGAGCAGGCCCTTGATGTGGCCCACGGAGGAGAAGGACAGGTCCGTCGTGCCGGTGTTCTTGACCGTGTAGCTGATGTAGTACGGGATCATCCCCTTGACCTTGTCGCCTAGCTTGAGCGGCTCCAGGTCGGCCGGGTCGCCCTGCGCGATCGAGGTCACGGCGAGGGCGAGCTGGCCGCCCTTGTTGCTGCCGTAGCTGAACGGGACGGTCGCCGCCTCGCCGATCTTGAAGGCCTGCCCGGACTTCGCCACGGCGCCGCCGGCGGCCCCTCCCGGGGCGGGGGTGGCGGAGGCGCCCGCCGAGCCGTCGTAGCCGCCCGCCGGGGAGCTGGGCGCGGCCGGGTCCGTCGGCTGGGCCGGCGACGGTGCGGACGCGGCGGCGGAGGGCGCGGCCGGAGCCGCCGGGATCTCCTCGTTGCCGTCCTTGCAGCCGGTCAGGACGAGGGTTCCGGCCACCGCGAGGCCGGCCGCGGCGAGGGTGCTTCTGCGCATGCTGTGGGTGCTCACTGTTCTTCTCCCCCATGAATGCACCGCCGGTGCGGTGCCTGTGATCACCTTTGATAAGCCACGGATAAGCACCGGTGCCAGCTCGTGGGCCCCCCACGGAACGGCTGGCAGCAGTTTCGTGACATGCCCAAGACATACGTGTCCGGGCCGAGACCGGGGAGCGGAGCCGGACGGCCTCAGTTGCGCATCCGCAGGCCCCTCGGGGTGGCGTGGAAGCCGGCCGCCTCCAGGGCCGGGCCCAGCGGCGAGGTCAGGGCCGCCGCCGCGTTGATCCGCTCCACCGTCAGGGCCGGCAGGCTGCCCGCACGCGACGAGGCTGCCAGCGCCTCCGTGGCCGCCGTCAGGCGCGGGTCCCCGGGCTCCGGCCACGCCAGCAGGGTCTTGCCGCCGCGCTCCAGGTACAGGACCAGCTCGCCGTCGACCAGGACCACCAGGGAGCCCGCCTTGCGGCCCGGCTTGTGCGAGGCGCCGGCCGGGGGCTCCGGCCAGGGCAGGGCCGCCCCGTACGCGTTCGCCGGATCGGCGGCGGCCAGCACCACCGCCGCCAGCGGGGGAGGGTTCTTCTCGGCCGCCCGGAGCCGGTCCACGGCGCCGTCCATCGCGAACTGCGCCGCGCCCAGCCCCTCGACCACGTACCCGCGGCGGGCCTGGCCGCTGTCCTCGAACGCCGACAGCACCCGGTAGACCGCGCTGAAGCCGCCCTCGACGCCCTCCGCCGCGACCGCCCCCCGGGTGACCACCCCGTGCCGGTCGAGCAGGGTGCGGGCCAGGGCGTGGGCGCGGTGGGTCGGGTCGGGAGCCTGCGCGGGCAGCAGCGACCAGCGGCCCGACACCGTGGGCGGGCCCGTACGCGCGGCCGTGGCGCTCAGGCTGCCGTACCGGCCGCGCGGCACGGTGCGCCGGGCGCGGTGCGCGGTGGCGCCCGCCGTACGGCCCGAGCCCAGCAGGGAGCGCAGCGGGGCCAGGGTGTCGTTCGTCAGCCGGCCCGACCAGGCCAGGTCCCACAGCACCTCGGAGAGCTCCAGGTCGGACGCCTCCGGATGGCGGGCGCGGACGGACTGGGTGAGCTGGCGGAAGAACAGGCCGTAACCGCCGGAGAGGCTGTCCAGGACCGCCTGGTGCAGCGGGCCCAGCTCCAGGGGGTGCGGATCGGGGAGCAGCAGCGGAGCGGAGTCCGCCAGGTACAGGGAGATCCAGCCGTCCTTGCCCGGCAGCGCCCCTGCACCCGCCCACACCACCTCGCCGGTGGTGGTCAGCTCGTCCAGCAGCGTCGGCGCGTACCCCGCCACCCGGGACGGCAGGATCAGCCGCTCCAACGCGGAGGCCGGCACCGGCGCCCCCTGGAGCTGCTCCACGGCGCGGGCCAGGCCGTCGATCCCGCGCAGGGCCCCGCCCAGGTGCTGCCACTGGGGCAGGAAGGTGGCCAGCGAGGCGGGCGGGACCGGCTCCAGCTCCTGGCGCAGCGCCGCCAGCGAGCGCCGCCGCAGCCGGCGCAGCACCGTCGCGTCACACCACTCCTGGCCGATCCCCGCCGGATGGAACTCCCCCTGGACGACCCGGCCCGCCGCCGCGAGCCGGTGCAGGGCGCCCTCGGTCACCGCCGCGCCCAGGCCCAGGCGGGCGGCCACCGCGGCCGTGGTGAAGGGACCGTGGGTGCGCGCGTACCGGGCCAGGAGATCACCGAGCGGGTCCTTGACGGGCTCGGTGAAGGCCTCCGGGACCCCGACGGGCAGCGCCGTCCCCAGCGCGTCCCGCAGCCGGCCGGCGTCCTCGATCGCCGCCCAGTGGTCCGCGCCGCCGATCCGCACCCGGATCGACCGCCGGGCGGCGGCGAGCGCCTGCGGCCAGGCCGGGTCCGCCCCGCGCGCGGCCAGCTCGGCGTCCGTCAGCGGGCCCAGCAGGCGCAGCAGGTCCGCCACCGACTCGGCGTCCTTGGCGCGCCGGTCCTCCGTCAGCCACTGGAGCTCCCGCTCCAGCTCCTCCAGCACCTCGGCGTCGAGCAGCTCCCGCAGCTCCGCCTGGCCCAGCAGCTCGGCCAGCAGCCGGGAGTCCAGCGAGAGCGCGGCCGCCCGCCGCTCGGCCAGCGGCGAGTCGCCCTCGTACAGGAACTGGGCGACGTACCCGAAGAGCAGGGAGCGGGCGAAGGGGGAGGGCTCGGGGGTGGTGACCTCCACCAGCCGGACCCGGCGCGCCTCGATGTCCCCCATCAGCTCCGTCAGGCCCGGTACGTCGAACACGTCCTGGAGGCATTCGCGTACGGCTTCCAGCACGATCGGGAACGAGCCGAACTCCGAGGCCACCTGGAGCAGTTGCGAGGCCCGCTGGCGCTGCTGCCACAGCGGCGTGCGCTTGCCGGGACTGCGGCGCGGCAGCAGCAGGGCGCGCGCCGCGCACTCGCGGAACCGGGAGGCGAACAGCGCCGAGCCGCCCACCTGGTCGGTGACGATCCCCGCCACCTCGCCCTGGTCGAAGGCGACGTCGGCCGCGCCCAGCGGGGCCTGTTCGTCGTCGAACTCGAACGCCGCCGGCTGCGCCGGGTCGTGGTCGAGGAGGTCCATGGAGAGCAGGTCGGCATCCGGCAGGCGCAGCACGATCCCGTCGTCGGCGTGCATCACCTGGGCGTCCATGCCGTACTTCTCGGCGAGGCGCGCACCCAGCGCCAGCGCCCACGGCGCGTGCACCTGGGCGCCGAAGGGGGAGTGGACGACGACCCGCCAGTCTCCGAGCTCGTCGCGGAACCGCTCGACCAGGATGGTCCGGTCGTCCGGGACGTGGCCGCAGGCCTCCCGCTGCTCCGCCAGGTACGCCAGGACGTTGGCGGCGGCCCAGCCGTCGAGGCCGGCCGCCAGCAGCCGCAGCCGGGCGTCCTCCTCGGTGAGCGCGCCGAGCTCCCGCAGGAACGCGCCGACCGCGCGCCCCAGTTCGAGGGGCCGGCCCAGCTGGTCGCCCTTCCAGAAGGGCAGCCGGCCCGGCACCCCGGGCGCCGGGGTGACCAGGACCCGGTCCCGGGTGATGTCCTCGATCCGCCAGGAGGTGGTGCCCAGGGTGAAGACGTCGCCCACGCGGGACTCGTAGACCATCTCCTCGTCCAGCTCGCCGACGCGGCCCCCGCCCTTCTTCGGGTCGGCGCCCGCGAGGAACACGCCGAAGAGGCCCCGGTCCGGGATGGTGCCGCCGGAGGTCACGGCGAGGCGCTGCGCGCCGGGCCGGCCGGTGATCGTCCCCGCGACCCGGTCCCACACCACGCGTGGTCTGAGCTCGGCGAACGCGTCCGACGGGTAGCGGCCCGCCAGCATGTCCAGCACCGACGTGAACGCCGACTCGGGCAGCGCCGCGAAGGGCGCCGCCCGCCGCACCAGCGCGAGCAGCTCGTCCAGCTGCCAGGTGTCCATCGCGGTCATCGCCACCAGCTGCTGGGCGAGCACGTCCAGCGGGTTGGAGGGGATCCGCAGGGACTCGATCGCCCCGGTCCGCATCCGCTCGGTGACCACGGCGGCCTGGACGAGGTCCCCCCGGTACTTGGGGAAGACGACACCCGTGGAGACCGCGCCCACCTGGTGCCCGGCGCGGCCCACGCGCTGGAGCCCCGAGGCCACCGAGGGCGGCGACTCCACCTGCACCACCAGGTCCACCGCGCCCATGTCGATGCCCAGCTCCAGGCTGGAGGTGGCGACCACGGCGGGCAGCCGGCCCGCCTTCAGGTCCTCCTCGACCAGCGCCCGCTGCTCCTTGGACACCGAACCGTGGTGGGCGCGCGCCAGCAGCGGCGGAGCGCCCAGCGCCGCACCCGCCTGCGCCATGATCTCGGCCGGGGGCGGCGCGCCCTCGCCGAGCGGCTCGCCCGTGGCCCGCTCGTGGGCGATCTCGTTGAGCCGGTTGCACAGCCGCTCCGCGAGACGGCGGGAGTTCGCGAACACGATCGTCGAACGGTGCGCCTGCACCAGGTCCGCGATCCGCTCCTCCACATGGGGCCAGATCGACGGCTTGTCCCCGCCCTCGCGGCCCTCGGTCGCCGGGGAGCCCCCCAGCTCGCCCATGTCCTCGACCGGGACGACCACCGACAGGTCGAACTCCTTGGTCGACGGCGGCTGCACGATCTCCACCCGGCCGCGCGGGGCGAGGTAGCGGGCCACCTCCTCCACCGGCCGGACCGTGGCCGACAGCCCGATCCGGCGGGCCGGGCGCGGCAGCAGCTCGTCCAGCCGCTCCAGGGACAGCGCCAGGTGGGCGCCGCGCTTGGTCCCGGCGACCGCGTGCACCTCGTCCAGGATCACCGTCTCCACCCCCGACAGCGCCTCCCGCGCCGCCGAGGTCAGCATCAGGAACAGCGACTCCGGAGTGGTGATGAGGATGTCCGGCGGCCGGGTGGCCAGCGCCCGGCGCTCGGCCGGCGGCGTGTCACCGGAGCGGATCCCCACCCGGATGTCCGGCTCGGGCAGGCCGAGCCGGGCCGACTCCTGCCGGATGCCGGTCAGCGGGCTGCGCAGGTTGCGCTCCACGTCGACCGCCAGGGCCTTCAGCGGCGACACGTACAGCACCCGGCAGCGCTTGCCCGGCTCGGCGGGCGGCGGCGTCGAGGCGAGCCGGTCCAGGGCCGCGAGGAAGGCCGCCAGGGTCTTGCCGGAACCGGTCGGCGCCACGACCAGGACGTCCGAACCCTCCCCGATGGCCCGCCAGGCGCCCTCCTGCGCGGAGGTGGGCGTACGGAAGGCCCCCGTGAACCACGAGCGGGTCGCGGGGGAGAACGAGTCGAGCGCAGCGCCTGCCATGCCCCCATCGTGCACCCCGCCACTGACAACGGGCCCCACCTGGGCAAACGCGCCGCCGGAGCGGGGCGCAGAATGAGCACATGGGCACGGACGGCGGACACCGGGAGTGGGCACGGCACTGGCAGTACGACGAACTGCCCGGGCTGGACCTGCTGCGCGCCCACTACGTACGCCACACCTTCCCGCGCCACGCCCACGACGGGTACGTCATCGCGGCCGTCACCGGCGGCGTCGAGGAGATCGGCCTGCCCGGCGGCACGGTGCGGGCCGGCCCCGGCAGCGTGGTGCTGATCAACCCGGAGGTCGCGCACACCGCCCGGGCCGGCGTCCCCGAAGGCTGGGCGTACGCCACCCTCTACCCCTCGCGGGACCTCATCGCCGAGGTCGCCGCCGAGGTCGCCACCCTGCGCGGCACCCCCGGCTTCACCGCCGACATGGTCGCCGACGCGCAGGGCGCGCGGGCCATCACCGAAGTGCACCGGGCCGCCGAGGCCGGGAACGCGCTGGCCGCCGACACCCTGCTGCGGGGCCTCGTGGCCCGGATGCTCGCCCGGCACGCCGGCCCGCTGCCCGCCCGTACCGTCCGCGGCGGGGGCGCCGCCGAAGCCGAACGGGCCCGGGCCGTGCTGGAGGAGCGGATGGCGCGGCCGCCCTCGCTGGAGCAGCTCGCCGCCGAACTGGGGACCAGCCCCTTCGCGCTGCTGCGCACCTTCCGGGACCGGTACGGGATGCCGCCGCACACCTGGCTCACCGACGCCCGGGTCCGCAGGGCGCGCCGACTGCTCGACGCGGGGACCCCGCCCGCAGAGGCGGCCGTCACCGTCGGCTTCACCGACCAGCCGCACCTGAACCGGCACTTCACCCGGATCGTGGGCGTCCCGCCGGGCGCCTACCGGCGCGAGCGCGCGGGCTAGGCCGCAGGTCACCGGCCCAACCGCAAGAACGTACAAGACCCGGCCGCCCCGCCCTGCGTACGTTCGGGGCGTGGGAGAACATCGGATGGTGATGCAGGAGGCCCCCGAAGGGGTCGGCGAGGGACGGCCCGCGGCCGCCGTCGTACGGGATTCGCTCGGGGTCGGCGTGGCCGTCGGGCTGTCGGGGTTCGCGTTCGGGGTGACCGCGGCCGGGGCCGGGATCAGCGTGCTCCAGGCCTGCGTGCTGAGCCTGCTCGTCTTCACCGGCGCCTCGCAGTTCGCGCTGGTCGGAGCGCTCGCCGCGGGCGGCAACCCGTTCACGGCCGCCGCCGGGGCGTTCTTCCTCGGCACCCGCAACGCCTTCTACGGGCTGCGGCTGTCCCAGCTGCTGGCGCTGCCGAAGGCCGTACGGCCCCTCGCCGCGCACTGGGTGATCGACGAGACGACCGCCGTCGCCCTGGCCCAGCCCGACCGCAGGTCGGCCCGGCTCGGGTTCACCGTCACCGGGCTCGCCCTCTACCTGCTGTGGAACCTCACCACCCTGCTGGGCGCGCTCGGTGCCGAGGCCATCGGGGACACCGCCGCCTGGGGGCTGGACGCCGCCGGGCCGGCCGTCTTCCTCGCGCTGCTCGCTCCGATGCTGAAGAGCGCCACCGAGCGGGCCGTCGCCGCGCTCGCCCTGGTGCTGGGGCTGGGCTTCCTGCCCGTGCTGCCCGCCGGGGTGCCCGTACTGATCGCCGCGCTGGCCGCGCCCGCGGTGCTGTGGATGACGGGCCGCCGATCGCCGAAGGGAGGACGCTCGTGAACGTCTGGATGGCCATCGGGCTCACCGTCGCCGGCTGCTACGCCGTCAAGCTCGCCGGACTGCTCGTCCCCGCCGGCGCCCTGGAGCGGCCCGCGGTGCGCCGGCTCTCCGCGCTGCTGCCCGTCGCGCTGCTGGCCGCGCTCACCGCCCAGCAGACCTTCAGCACCGGGCACGAGCTGGTCCTCGACGCCCGGGCCGCCGGGCTCGCCGCGGCCGGGGTCGCGCTGCTGCTGCGGGCCCCGTTCCTGCTGGTCGTCGGCGCCGCGGTGGTCGTCACCGCGGGCGTCCGGGCCCTGGGAGGCTGACCCCGCCGTCCCCGGCCGGCGCCGTCGACGGGTGCCCGTACGCCCGCAGCGTCAGCAGGGCCTCCAGGGTGGCGATCGGCCGCCGCTCCAGCGAGCTGCCCGGCGCCCAGGCCCGCCGGCGCACCGGCCAGCCGCCGTCGGGCTGCTGCTCCGCCGCGAGGAAGTCCAGGGAGCGCCGCATTTCCTCGTCGGTGAACCAGCCGCGGGCCAGCGACTCCGGCCGCCGCGCGTAGTCGTACGGGAACAGCTGCTCGCCCGGGGCGTAGCCGGGGGAGGTCGGGTACTGCGCGCGCAACTCCGGTTCGAGCACCGCCAGGCGCCGCTCGCGCACCAGCCGCCCCAGCCGGTCCGCGGCCGCCGCGGCACGGGCCCGGTCGGGGGCCCCGTCGAGGAACGCGACCGCGCTCTGGACCTCGTACGGGTGCCAGTGGCGCAGCGTCTCGACCCGCTCCCAGCAGAAGTCCGTGGCCCGGAACAGCCAGGCGTGCCAGATCCGGTTGCGGTGCAGCAGCCCGACGACGGGTCCCGTGGTCAGCAGCGAACCCGGAGGGTCGTCGCAGACCGGGTGGTACGGGGCCGCGGGGTAGGCGCGCGGGCCCGGCAGCACCAGCGGGAGCGCCCCCTCCGGGGTGGAGATCCGGGTCAGGTGGCGGCAGAGCCGCTCGATGCGCTGGCCGGCGCACCGGCCGAGGCCGTCCAGGATCCGCAGGGCGTGCGCGGTGTGCAGGGGCTGGCTCAGCGGGCCGCGCAGGTCCGGGTCGAGGCCGTGGCCGTAGCCCCCGTCCTCGCCCAGGTAGGAGCCGAGGGCGGTGTCCACCGGATCGGGGCTCCCGCCGAGGAAGTGGAACGCGAACCGCCGCTGCTCCAGCACCCTGGCCGTGAGCCAGACGAACTGCTCGGCGCGGGCCGGCGCGGTCGGTGCGGCCGGCGGAGCGGAGGGGGCCGAGGGGGCCGCCGGGCTCGGTGCGGCCGGCGCGGAAGCTTCGTCTCCAGGCATGCGTGACACCGTAGGGCGCGCGGACCGGGGCGCAGGGCTGCAACGGGTCGGGTGCACTCTCCGGAGCGGGATACTGGAGGCATGCGGTTGACGATTTTCTGGGAGCGGATGGCCGAACACTTCGGCGAGGGCTACGCGGACTCCTTCGCCCGGGACCACGTGATGGCCGAACTGGGCGGACGCACCGTCCACCAGGCGCTGGACGCGGGCTGGGAGGCCAAGGACGTGTGGCGCGCGGTGTGTTCGGCGGTGGACGTGCCGGCCTCGCTGCGCTGACGCCGCCGCGGCGGCGGGCGCCGGGGCGCGGACCGGGGGCGCGGCTTCGTGGTCGGGGCGGCCGGTGGGACAGACTGGACGGCGTGGCAGCGACAGACGGACGAAGCGACGGGACGACGGGCGCGGCGGCCGCGGGCACGGCAGGTGCGGCGGCTGGTGACAGGCCCGGAGAGGGGCCCGGTGACACGGGCCCCGGGACGGCGGGCCGGCCCGCAGGGGGCGGCCGGGACACGGCCGGCGCGGGCGGTGTCCCGCCCGGCACGGCCCTGACCGGCGGCGCGGCCGGTGCGGACGCGCGGATGCCGCGCTGGCTGCCGCGCGCGGTGGTCCTCGTACTGGCCCTGATCGCCTGCTTCCAGCTCGGCAGCTGGGCCTTCCACCAGCTGATCGGGCTGCTCGTCAACATCCTGATCGCGTTCTTCCTCGCGCTCGCGATCGAACCGGCCGTGTCCAGGATGGCGGCCCGCGGCATGCGCCGCGGGCTCGCCACCTTCCTGGTGTTCCTGGCCGTGTTCGTCTTCGGCGCCGGGTTCCTCGCGCTGCTCGGCTCGATGCTCGCCGGGCAGATCGTCGCCATGGTCGAGGGCTTCCCGCGCTACCTCGACTCGGTGATCGACTCGATCAACAGCACCTTCCACACCCAGCTGTCCCGGCTGGAGATCCAGGACAGCCTGCTGCACTCGCAGTGGCTCCAGAAGTACGTGCAGAACAGCGCGAGCGGCGTGCTCGACGTCTCCACCACGGTGCTCGGCGGACTCTTCCGGCTGCTGACGATCGGCCTGTTCGCCTTCTACTTCGCCGCCGACGGGCCGAGGCTGCGGCGCGCGCTGTGCTCCGTGCTGCCGCCCGCGAAGCAGCGCGAGGTGCTGCGGGCCTGGGAGATCGCCGTGGCCAAGACGGGCGGCTACCTGTACTCGCGCGGGCTGATGGCGCTGATCTCCGGTGTCGCGCACTACGTCCTCTTCGCGGTGCTCGACATGCCCTACGCGCCCGCGCTCGCCGTCTGGGTGGGGCTGGTCTCCCAGTTCATCCCCACCATCGGCACCTATCTGGCGGGCGCGCTGCCGATCCTGATCGGCTTCGCCGTCAATCCCTGGTACGCGCTGTACGTCCTCGGGTTCGTGGTGGTCTACCAGCAGTTCGAGAACTACGTCCTGCAGCCCAAGCTGACCGCCAGGACCGTGGACATCCACCCCGCCGTGGCCTTCGGGTCGGTCGTCGCGGGCACCGCCCTGCTGGGCGCGGTCGGCGCGCTCATCGCGATCCCCGCCGTCGCCACCCTGCAGGCCTTCCTCGGCGCGTACGTGAAGCGGTACGAGCTGACGGGCGCCGCGGCGGGCGGGGCTACTTCTCTTCGCCCTCGCCGAGTACGGCTGCGAGGACTTCGGTGACGGTCGCCTCGGCGGCGGCCTTGTCGAGGCCGGCGCTGCTGAGCGGGCCCTCGCCGTTCTCCAGCTCCAGGAGCGCGAGCAGGATGTGCTCGGTGCCGACGTAGCCGTGGCCCAGGCGCAGGGCCTCGCGGAAGGTGAGCTCCAGGGCCTTCTTGGCGTTGGCGTCGAAGGGGACGAGTGCGGGGAGCTCCGCCGCGGCGGGGGGCAGGGCCGCGGTCGCGGCGGCGCGCAGCGGCTCCGGCTCGATGCCGCGGGAGGTGAGGACCTGGGCGGCCAGGCCCTCGGTCTCGGCGAGCAGGCCCAGGAGCAGGTGCTCGGTGCGGATCTCGGTGTTGCGGGCGGCGTGGGCCTCGTTCTGTGCCGAGACGACGACGCCGCGGGCGCGGGGGGTGAAGCGGCCGAAGCCCTGGCTCGGGTCGAGGCCGGGGTCGCCGTCCTTGTCCGCCTTGGGTACGAAGCGCTTCTGGGCGGCCTGGCGGGTGACGCCCATGCTGCGGCCGATGTCGGTCCAGGAGGCGCCGGAGCGGCGGGCCTGGTCCACGAAGTGGCCGATGAGGTGGTCGGCCACGTCGCCGAGGTGCTCGGCGGCGACGACCGCCCCGCTGAGCTGCTCGAGGGTGTCGGAGTGGACCTTCTTGATGGCCTCGATCAGCTCGTCGAGGCGTACCGGATTGGCCATGCGAACGGGTTCCACCGAAGGGTTCGTCATGAGTGCAACCCTAGGTTGACAGTCGGGGGGTGTCAACCCGTGGTTGTCACTTGGGCTGCCGGTGTCGTCCGTTGCCGGTGTCGTCGGCTGCCGGCCTCCAGGTGTGCGGATCCGGCCGTGCTGTCCGTATAGGGCCGCGATGTGGAGGGCGCGTAGACCGGGCGCATGAGTGTGGACACGAGTGACACGAGCACCGGGCGGGCCGTGGCGGCCGGCGGCCGGGCCCGCCCGGCGGCCCGGAACCCGTTCGCGGGCCGTGCCCCCGCGCCCGCGCCGCCGGCCCCCGCCACCGCCCTGCACAGCGGTGGCGTCGCGGCGGCCGCGCTGCTGGCGCTCGTCGCCGTCGGGGCGGTCCTGCACGAGCCGGTGCTGATCCCGCCGATCGCGGCGAGCGCGGCGATCGTCTACGGGGTGCCCGCGTTGCCGCTTGCCCAGCCGCGCAGTGTCGTCGCCGGGCACCTGCTGTGCGCGGCGGTGGGCTACCTGGGGCTGGCGCTGCTGGGGAGCGCGCCGTGGGTGGCGGCGCTCGGGGCCGGAGTGGCGGTGGGGGTCATGACCCTGGCCCGGACCCCGCATTCGCCGGCGGCGGCGACCACCGTGGTGGTGGTGCTCCAGGCGCCGGATCCGGGGGTGTTCGTACCGCTGTTGGCGGGGGCGGCGGTGCTGCTGGTGCTGGCGGGAATGGCCGCCTCGCGCGCACGGCGGGGGGCGGTGCGGTACCCGGTCTACTGGTGGTGAGCCGGGGGCGGAGGGGGCTGGGGACGAGACCCCTCCGCCGACCGGTCGGTCACCGGCCGTCAGGTGTCACGCGGTGGGCTGGTTCTGACCCGTCAGCAGGCCGAGCAGCTGGTCCATCTCGGCGCGCCAGATGCGGTGCACGTTCATCCGGGTCGGCGCGGCCTGGCCGGGGAGCTGCATGCGGAACGAGCTCCAGATGGCGTTGCGCTTGACCTCCGTGATGCTGCCGACGGCCTCGGCGGGCGATATCGCGAAGACGATCTCCTGGGGGCGGTTGCTCATCCGGCTCGCCTTGTGGAGCACCACCGCCTGCTCGGTGACGGTGACGAAGTAGTAGGAGAGAAACGCCTGGCCGATGAGGCCGAGCATGCTCATCAGCCACACACTGGGGCCGGCGATGGCCTGGATGGTGACGATGGGGCGGTCGGCGGGGTTCGCCTGGGCGAGGGCGTCTGCCACCTGCTGCTGGATCGTGGCCTTCTTGACGGCCATGGGTCCTCCTGAGCGGAATGTCACGGCCCCCGTCGTCGGGGGCACCGCAGAGTACCGGCCGTCGAGGGGTGATTTCGCGCCAGCCCGGGGTGGTTGGCCATGCGCCCGGGTATGGGCGCCGACGCCCGCCTCGTGGGGTGTTGGAATAGTTGGTTCCGGATCCCTTTCAGCCGTTCTGGCGGGCGGCGTCCCCAACTGGCCATGTCCTCTTGTGAGTTGACCGGGAGGGTTTGAGAATGCGCATGACAACCGAAGGATCTTCGGTCGCATTCGTCACCAGAGGGGAACCCCCACATGAAGAAGCCTCTCGCCGGCGCCGTGCTCTCCCTGCTCCTGACAGGAGTGGCAGCAGCCCCGGCCGTGGCCTCGACCCCCGACACCGCGTCCGCCGTCGCCGTCACCTACGCGGGCACGGTCGCACTCAGCAACTGCTCGGGCTCCGTCGTCCGCACCCCCAACTCCCAGCCGGGCGACCCCGCGCTGGTCCTGTCCAACGGCCACTGCCTGGAGACCGGCTTCCCGGCCCCCGGCGAGGTCCTCGTGAACCGGGCGTCCAGCCGTTCCTTCTCCCTGCTCAACGCCGCGGGCTCGAGGGTCGCGACGCTGCGCGCCAGCAAGATCGCGTACGGGACGATGACGGACACGGACGTCTCGCTCTACCAGCTGACCAAGACGTACGCGCAGATCCAGAGCCAGTACGGGATCAGCGCCCTCACCCTCAACGACACCCACCCGGTGCAGGGCACGTCCATCAAAGTGGTCTCCGGGTACTGGAAGCGGACCTACAGCTGCAACGTCGACGGGTTCGCGTACCGCCTCAAGGAGGGCGCCTGGACCTGGAAGGACTCGGTCCGCTACACCTCCTTCTGCAACACCATCGGAGGCACCTCCGGCTCGCCGGTGATCGACACGGCGACCGGCAGGGTCGTCGCCGTCAACAACACGGGCAACGAGGACGGCCAGCGCTGCACGGACAACAACCCGTGCGAGGTGGACGAGAGCGGCAACGTCACGGTCCGCCAGGGCATCAACTACGGCCAGCAGACCTACACCCTCGTCCCCTGCATCGGACCCGGCAACCAGATAGACCTGAACCGCCCGGGCTGCGTGCTGCCGAAGCCGTAGCCGCCCGCTCCGCACGCCCCGCCCCGCTCCGCCCCGCGAGCCCCGTCGGCCCCGTGCCGCCGGGGCTCGCGCCGTCCGGCGCCGGGGCGGGCGTGGCTCGCTTGACACGGAAATCGAACATCCATTCTGATGGGTTATCCACAGCCGGAACGGGTGTGGGAGCGCATTGTCAGTGGCAGGCGTTAGCGTCAATGGCGTGAAGCGATCGACTCAAGCAAACCGGGTGGAACCCATGGCAGGCACCGACCGCGAGAAGGCTCTCGACGCCGCGCTCGCACAGATTGAACGGCAATTCGGCAAGGGTGCGGTCATGCGCCTCGGCGACAAGCCGAACGACCCCATCGAGGTCATCCCCACCGGGTCGACCGCGCTGGACATCGCCCTCGGCGTCGGCGGGCTGCCGCGCGGCCGTGTGGTCGAGATCTACGGCCCGGAGTCCTCCGGTAAGACGACCCTGACCCTGCACGCCGTGGCGAACGCCCAGAAGGCCGGCGGCACCGTGGCCTTCGTGGACGCCGAGCACGCGCTCGACCCCGAGTACGCCAAGGCCCTCGGCGTCGACACCGACAACCTCATCCTGTCGCAGCCGGACACCGGTGAGCAGGCGCTCGAGATCGTCGACATGCTGGTCCGCTCCGGCGCGCTCGACCTGATCGTCATCGACTCCGTCGCGGCGCTCGTCCCGCGCGCGGAGATCGAGGGCGAGATGGGCGACTCGCACGTGGGTCTCCAGGCCCGCCTGATGAGCCAGGCGCTGCGCAAGATCACCGGTGCGCTGAACCAGTCCAAGACCACCGCGATCTTCATCAACCAGCTCCGCGAGAAGATCGGCGTGATGTTCGGCTCGCCGGAGACCACCACCGGTGGCCGCGCGCTGAAGTTCTACGCCTCCGTGCGCATCGACATCCGCCGCATCGAGACCCTGAAGGACGGCACGGAGGCGGTGGGCAACCGCACCCGCTGCAAGGTCGTGAAGAACAAGGTCGCGCCGCCCTTCAAGCAGGCCGAGTTCGACATCCTCTACGGCCAGGGCATCAGCCGCGAGGGCGGCCTGATCGACATGGGTGTGGAGCACGGCTTCATCCGCAAGGCCGGTGCCTGGTACACGTACGAGGGCGACCAGCTCGGCCAGGGCAAGGAGAACGCCCGCAACTTCCTGAAGGACAACCCCGACCTCGCCAACGAGATCGAGCGGAAGATCAAGGAGAAGCTCGGCGTGGGCGTCCGCAAGGACGTCGAGGCCGACGAGCCCGCCGCCGCGCCGGCCGCCGACGCCGCAGCCGGTGTCCCCGCCCCCGCGTCGAAGGCCAAGACGACGGCCAAGGCCGCCGTGGCCAAGAGCTGATCCGTGCGGGAGCAGGAAAGGGGCGGCGCAGGCGGCGGCCGTGAGGGCCGCCAGGAGCTGCCGCCCCAGAGTCCCGAGGAGCAGGCGCGGGCGATCTGCCTGCGCCTGCTCACCGGGATGCCGCGCACCCGGCGGCAGCTCGCGGACGCCCTGGCGAAACGGGGCATCCCCGAGGAGGTGTCGCAGGAGGTCCTCTCCCGGTACGAGGAGGTGGGCCTGATCGACGACGCCGCCTTCGCCGACGCCTGGGTGGAGTCCCGGCACCGCGGCCGGGGCCTGGCCCGCCGGGCGCTCGCGCAGGAGCTGCGGACCAAGGGGGTGCACCACACCCTCGTCCAGGAGGCGCTGGAACAGCTGGACTCCGACCAGGAGGAGCAGACCGCCCGGGACCTCGTGGAGCGCAAGCTCCGCGGCACGCGCGGCCTGGAGCGGGACAAGCGGATCCGGCGCCTCGCCGGGATGCTCGCCCGCAAGGGATACCCGGAGGGCATGGCCCTGCGGGTGGTCCGGCGCGCGCTGGAGGCCGAGGGCGAGGACGCCGACGACCTGGGATACCCCGGGCCCTGAGGCGCAGGCCGGCCCCGGGGTGCGGACGCCGGGGTGGGGGTAGCCCCCGGGCGAGGACGCCGGGGCGCTCCAGTGCCGGAAGACCGGCCCGCGGCCAGAGTTGACCGCATGATGCTGCGTTACGCCCTTCAGACCGTCCGGGACCGCAAAGCCGGTTTCCTCGGAGCCTTCGTCGCGCTCCTGTGCGCGGCGGCCCTGATCACCGCCTGCGGCACGCTCCTGGAGACCGGACTGCGCGGCCGGATCGCCTCCGAGCGCTACGCGGGCACCCCCGTGGTCGTCTCCGCCGACCAGAACGTCCACCAGACGACGGTCAAGGAGAAGAAGGGCAAGACCAAGACGAAGCACAAGGCCAAGCCCGTCGCCGAGCGGGCCTGGCTGCCGGCCTCGGCCGTGGAGACCGTCCGCTCCGTGCCCGGCGTCGAACGGGCCGTGCCCGAGCTGACCTTCCAGGCCATCCCGATGATCAAGGCGCCGGGCCCCGGGAAACCGGACGGTGCGGCGCAGCCCTCGTACGGGCACGCCTGGACCTCCGCCGTCCTCACCCCCTTCACGCTCGCCGAAGGCCGCGCCCCCCGGGCCGGGGACGAGGTGGTCATCGACCGAGCCCTGGCCGCCCGGGCGGGGCTGGGCGCAGGAGCCCGGCTGACCGTGCAGGCCACCGGCGAGCCGAAGACGTACACCGTCAGCGGCGTCGCGCGGGGCGCCCGCGGCGACCTCGGCCGGCAGACCTCCCTCTTCTTCAGCGACACCGAGGCCGAACGGCTCGCCGCCCGCGCCGGACAGGTCACCGCCATCGGAGTGCTGCCCCGGCCCGGAGTGGACGCCGCAGAACTCGCCGGCCAGGTCGGACGGGCCCTGGCCGACACCCCGCAGAGCGCCACTGCGCAGGTGGCCCACGGGGACGCGCGCGGGCCGGTCGAGTTCCTCGACGCCGCCGGGGCACGCGTCAAGCTGGTCTCCATGGGCGGCGCCATGGGCGGCACCTCCCTGCTCGTCGCGGTCCTCGTCGTCGTCGGCACCTTCGCCCTCTCCGTCCAGCAGCGCTACCGCGAACTGGCCCTGCTGCGGGCCGTCGCAGCCACCCCCAAGCAGCTGCGGCGCATGATCGGCCGTGAGGCGCTGCTCGTCGGCCTCGCCGGCGGTGTCGCCGGCTCCCTCGCCGGACTGCCGCTGGCCGCCTGGCTGCACGGTCGCTTCGTCACCGCCGGAGTGATCCCGACCACCCTGGAGCGCACCGCCGGGATCTTCCCGATGTTCGCCGCCGTCGCGGCGAGCCTGCTCGGAGCCTGGGCCGCCGCGCGCATCACCGGGCGCCGCATCGCCCGGATCCGCCCCGCCGAGGCGCTCGCCGAAGCCGCCGTCGAGCGGGGACGGCCCGCCTGGATCCGCACCATGGCCGGCCTGCTCCTGCTGGCGGGCGGGGCCGTACTGGTGGTCGTCCTCGGCTCGCTGCGCACCGAGCCCGCCTCCACCCCCGTCACCTTCCTGGCCGTGGTGGTGCTGGCCGGGGCGGTGTCGCTGCTCGGCCCGCTCCTGGTCCGCCTCGCGACGGCGCTGCTCGCCGGACCGCTGCACCTGACCGGCCCCGGCGGCCGCCTGGCCACCGCGAACCTGCGCGGCAACGCCACCCGCATGGCCTCCGCCGTCACCCCGCTCACCCTGCTGATCGGGATGACCTGCACCGTGCTCTTCGTCACCCCCACGCTCGCAGACGCGGCCCGCGCGCAGGCCCGCGAAGGGGTACGCGCCCCCTGGGTCCTCGCCGCACAGGGCCCGGGCGTGAGCGCCGGCGCCGTCGAGCGGATCCGCCGTACGCCGGGCGTCACGGCGGCGACCGAGATCGTGCACACCTCGGTACGGGTCGGCCTGACCAAGTACGCGGCCCAGGGCGTGACCCCGGCGGGCCTCACCCGCACCTGGGACCCGCGGGTCACCCGGGGCAGCCTGGACGGCTTCGGCGAGGGCGGCGCCGCCGTCAGCGAACTCGCCGCCGACCAGCTGGGACTGGAGCCGGGCAGCCCGCTGAAGCTGACCCTGGGCGACGGCACGCCGGTGACGCTGACGGTGTCCGCCGTGTACGCGCGGGGGCTCGGCTTCGGGGACCTGACGCTGCCGCACGCGCTGGTGGCCGCGCACGTCGACAACCCCCTCGCCGCCAGCGTGCTCGTCGCGGCGGAGCCGGGGACCGGGCGGGAGCGGCTGGCCGCGGCCGTACGGGACGTCCCGGGGGTGGCGGTGCTGTCCGCGGCGGACGCCGACGCGGCGCGGGAGCGGCGGCAGGCCGCGGGGGCCGAGATCCACCTGCTGGCCATGGGCCTGGTCCTGGCCTTCACCGCCATCGCGGTGGTCAACACCCTGGCGATGTCCACCGCGGAGCGGTTCCGGGAGTTCGCGATGCTGCGGCTGGCCGGGGCGAAGCGGCGGCAGGTGCTGCGGATGCTCCGCACCGAGACGCTCGCCGTGCTGCTGATGGGGGTGGGGCTGGGATCCGGGATCGCACTGGCGGTGCTGACGGCCTTCAGCGTGGGCATGACGGGGTCGGCCGCGCCGGCGGTGCTGCCGCTGGTGTACGCGGTGGTGGTCGGTGCGGCCGGGGTGCTGGCGCTCACCGCCACGGGCCTCGCGGGCCGGGGGGCGCTGCGGCCGCGCCCGGTGGAGGTGGCCACGTCGAAGGCGTAGCCCTTGCCCTGGCCGGGCGGGTGGGGGGTGCCGCTGCGCGGTGCGGTCCCCTCCCCGCCCTTCCACCGTTCCCAGGGGCTCCCCCCCTGACCCCGGTACCGGGCGCTGCGCGCCCGGTACGCTCAAACGCCGCGCGGGCTGGAAATTCGCTGCGCGAATTCCAGCCCCGCCGGCGTCTGAGGCGCGGGTCCGGGCAGCGCCCGGGGAACGGGCGAAGGGCGG
>NZ_JBEZKZ010000071.1:0-37626 GCF_040651895.1 Streptomyces sp. NPDC048352 | reverse complement strand
GCCCCGGCCTTGATGACGGTCCTGCGGGCGGGGGCGGGGGGCTGCGCGTCGTCCATCGGGTCTCCTGGGAGGGTGGGGCGGAGGAGCGGGAGCGGGTCGGGTCGGGGGGCGGTCGGGGTCAGGCCAGCCGGACCCAGCGCGCGATGCCGGGCACGCCGTGCGCGTCGAGGAGAAAGAGCAGGTGGGGGCCCGGGGCCAGGGCGGCGCCGGGTGGTGGGGCCTGGAGGGTGAGGACCCCGCCCGCCCGCCGCCCGATCGGCAGCTCGACGGGCCGCCGGCCGGTGCCGGAAGCGGGCGTGGCGGTGTCCGCGGCCAGCAGGACGGCCCGCCGGACCCGGTCCGGGGTGCGGGTGCGCACGGTGAAGCGGGCACCGGGGGCGAGCGGCTCCGAGGGCACCTCGTCGAGCACGGGCCGGGGCCCCTGGTGCAGCTGGGCGGGCTCGTAGATCTCGATGCTGCCGGGCATGCCGTCGTGCAGGTCCGGGTCGTGGGCGGTCTGCTGGAGCTCGTCGCCGGTGATCATGACGCGGCCGTCCGGGAGGAGCAGGGCGTTGGAGTGGTGGCCGCGCGGCAGCCGCTGCACCGGCCCGAGCCGCCAGCCGCCCTTGGTGTCGTGCAGCTCCAGCTGGCGGTATTTCAGGTCGGGGGCGGGGCTGAGCAGGCCGCCCGCGTAGTCGTGGAGGTCGTAGGCGCCGCTCGCGGTGAGCAGGCTCCCGTCGGGCAGGGCGAGGGTGGTGTCGTGGCGGCGTCCGCCGGTGGGTCCGGAGGCCGCGGCAGTGGCCGCGGCGGGGTGCCCGAGCGTGGGGAACCGTTCCATCGCCGGGGCCCGCGTCCCCCACAGCGGCCCGTACCCGCCCGCGACGCCCGACCGGCGGCCGGCTGCGGTGTTCCGGCCGCGGCTCCAGCTCTCCGTGCGCGGGTCGAACACCAGCGACGGCCCGGTGGCCCCGTCGCCGTCGAAGACGCCGAGCTCCCCGCCGGGCAGGAGGGTGTGGCGGGTACGGGGGGAGAGGGGGGTGGGAGGCGGGGCGACCCTGGTGAAGGCCCCGGCCGCCGTGCCCTTCGCCGGGTCCCACAGGAAGGCGCGTGCGGCGCCGGTGGGCGCGGAGGAGTACAGCACCTTGCCGGTGGGCAGCAGGGCGGTGTGCGCACCGAAGTCCGGCGAGCCGAAGTACTCCGTGAACGCGCCGTACAGGGCGGGCCGGAAGCCCGCGTTCGTCCTGGCCTGAGACTCCCTCAGGGAGTCGAGCCGGGCGGCCCTGACGCTGTCGGGCCGGCCCGCTTCGTCGCGCATCGCGAGCCGGGTACGGGCGTGCGCCTCGGCGTGCTCGGGGCCGAGGAGGCGCGCCTCCGCCGGCGAGACCTCCCGGCGCACCCGCTCGCGCAGCTCGGCCGGGCTCTGCCGGGCGGTGGCGGCGGCCGGACCGGCGGAGCCGTCGTGGGCCCGGGCGGGGCCGGCGGGGAGCAGGGACAGCACGGCGCTCGCGACGAGGGCGCGGGCGACTCCGCGACGGGGCATGCGGAACCCTCACGTGACGGGGGAACGGGGCGGGGGCGGGCGCGGCCGGCCGGGCTCTGCGCCCTGCCGGTGATCAAACCCTCCGCGAGCGATCGCGAACGCGCGCGCCGGGGCAACTGTTTGAGTGACTGTCCGCCCACTCCGGGTGACCCTCACCCCCTCGGCGGCGGTGCGGCATCATCGTCTGCGTGACGACACGACGCCTGATGCTCCTGGACACCGCCTCCCTCTACTACCGCGCCTACTTCGGCGTGCCGGACTCCGTGAAGGCCCCCGACGGCACCCCGGTCAACGCCGTGCGCGGGCTGCTCGACTTCATCGGCCGGCTGGTCCAGGACCACCGCCCGGACGACCTGGTGGCCTGCATGGACGCCGACTGGCGGCCGCACTGGCGGGTGGAGCTGATCCCGTCCTACAAGGCGCACCGGGTCGCGCGGGAAACGGAGTCCGGTCCGGACGTGGAGGAGACGCCGGACACCCTCCTGCCGCAGGTGCCGATCATCGAGGCGGCGCTGGACGCGTTCGGCATCGCCCGGGTCGGGGTCGCCGGATACGAGGCGGACGACGTGATCGGCACCCTCACCGCCCGCGCCACCGGCCCGGTGGACATCGTCACCGGCGACCGGGACCTCTACCAGCTGGTGGACGACGCCCGCCGGCGCCGCGTCCTGTACCCCCTCAAGGGCGTGGGCTCCCTCCAGGTGACCGACGAGGCCTGGCTGCGCGAGAAGTACGGGGTGGACGGCCCCGGCTACGCGGACCTCGCGCTGCTGCGCGGCGACCCGAGCGACGGCCTGCCGGGCGTGCCGGGCATCGGCGAGAAGACGGCGGCCAAGCTGCTGGACGCGTACGGCGACCTGGCCGGGATCCTCGCGGCGGCCGACGACCCGAAGTCGAAGCTGACGCCCACCCAGCGCAAGCGCCTGGACGAGTCCCGCCCCTACCTGGCGGTCGCCCCGAAGGTCGTCCGGGTGGCGGCCGACGTGCCGCTCCCCGCCTTCGAAGCGGCCCTTCCGAAGGCACCCGCCCGGCCCGAGATGGTGGAGGCACTCGCCCATCGGTGGGGACTGGGAGGAGCGGCGTCACGCCTGAGCAGCGCGATGCGCCCATGAGATGCTAACTTAGGTAATCCTAAGCTTCGTGAGGGGAGACACCGTGGCAGAAGGACGCGCCCGTACCGTCGGCACCGCAGTCGTCGTACGCACCGAACGACTGACGCCGCACATGGTCCGCCTCGTACTGGGCGGCGACGGGCTGGCCGGCTTCGGCGCGGGCGAGTACACGGACCACTACGTCAAGCTCCTCTTCGCACCCGAGGGCGTGCGGTACGCCGAGCCCTGGGACCTGGACGTGATCCGCGCGACGCACCGCCGCGAGGCCTGGCCGCGCCAGCGCGCGTACACCGTCAGAGCGTGGGACCCGGCGCGCCTGGAGCTGACCCTGGACTTCGTCGTCCACGGCGACGAGGGCCTGGCCGGCCCCTGGGCGGCCCGCGTCCAGCCCGGCGAGCCGGTCCACTTCCTGGGCCCGGGCGGCAGCTACGCCCCCGACCCGGTCGCGGGCTGGCACCTGCTGGCGGGCGACGAGAGCGCGCTGCCGGGCATCGCCGCGTCGATGGAGCGGATGCCGCGGGGCGCGCGGGTGCACGCCTTCATCGAGGTCTCGGGCCCGGCGGACGAGCAGCCCGTCACGACCCCGGACGGCGTCTCCCCGGTCTGGCTGCACCGCGGCGACCGCCCGGTGGGCGAAGCGCTGGTGGAAGCGGTCAAGGCGCTGGAGTTCCCCTCGACGGACGTCCACGCCTTCGTCCACGGCGAGGCGGGCTTCGTGAAGGAGCTGCGCCGCCACCTCCGCCTGGACCGGGGCATCGCCCGCGAGCGGCTGTCGATCTCCGGGTACTGGCGCCTGGGCGAGACGGACGAGGGCTGGCGCGCGATCAAGCGCGACTGGAACGCCACGGTCGAAGCCGAACAGGACCTGGCGGCCCGGGCCGCCGCCTAGCCGAGCTGTTCGCGACGCGGGCCTCGCACCGGTCAGCGCCCGGGTGCGCCCCGGGCTCCGGGCCCGCCGCGCCGAACCCCGGCCGTCGCACCTGGGGAGGGGCCGGTGCCCGTGGGTCGCCTGCGGGTGGGGCGCCGCTGCGCGGGGCCGTCCCCTACCCGCCCTTCCGCCGTTCCCCGGGGCTCCGCCCCGGACCCTGTAAGGGCGCCGCGCGCCTCACACGCCGACGGGCTGAAAAGACCCCGGTGCGGGCCCGCCCATCGCGCCCGATCGCCGCGCGGTCCGGAAGTCTGGGGGCGGAGCCCCCCGCGCGCAGCGGTGCACTCCGGGAGGCCACGTACCGGCCCCGGCCCCAGGCCCACCGGACGGAGTCCGGCACGGCGGCCCACGCCCGGCCGGGCAGGTCCGGCAGCGCCCGAGCGGCGCGCCGCAGCCGCAGGGCGGACAATGACCCCATGCGTACGCTCCGCGCCGCCGGACTCGTCGGGGCCGCGATGCTGCTGGCCTCCACCGGGGCCGCGGCCGCCGGGCCCGCCCCTCCCCCGCCCCCGCGGCCACGTCTCACCGACGCCGCCGTCGCCTCCGCCGTGGCCCGCCTCGACGCCGTCATCGCCGACGGCATGCGCCGCACCGGGGTACCCGGCCTCTCCGTGGCCGTCGTCCACGACGACGAGGTGGTCTACCTCAAGGGCTTCGGCCTCCGCCGCACCGGCGAGAGCGCCAAGGTCGGCCCGGACACCGTCTTCCAGCTGGCCTCCGTCTCCAAGCCGGTCACCTCCACCGTGATCGCAGGGGCCCTGGCCTCCCCCGACGCCTGGGACAAGCCCCTCGCCGGCACCCTCCCCGGCTTCGCCCTCAAGGACCCCTGGGTCACCTCGCACGTCACCCCCGCCGACCTGCTGTCGCACCGCAGCGGCCTCCCCGACCACGCCGGTGACCTCCTGGAGGACCTCGGCTACGACCAGGCGTACATCCTCGGCCACCTCCGCGAGGAGCCGCTGACCCCCTTCCGTTCGAGCTACGCGTACACCAACTTCGGGTTCACCGCCGCCGCCGAGGCCGTCGCCCGCGACCACGGCGTGAGCTGGCAGAAGCTCAGCGAGGACACCCTCTTCAAGCCCGCCGGCATGACGCACACCAGCACCGAGTTCTCCGCCTACGCCGAGGCCCCCGACCGGGCCTCCGGCCACGCGAAGAACCCCGACGGCACCTGGAGCCCCCGCTACGTCCGCGACGCCGACGCCCAGACCCCGGCGGGCGGGACCAGTTCCACCGCCCGCGACATGGCCCGCTGGCTGCGGCTCCAGCTGAACACCGGCACCCTCGACGGCAAGCGCGTCATCCCCGCCGACACCCTCACCCGCACCCGCATCCCCGAGGTCGTCTCCCAGGCCCAGACCCCCCGCGGCGTCCCGCAGTTCTACGGGCTCGGCTGGAACGTCAGCTACGACGACGCCGGCCGGCTGCGCCTGAGCCACTCCGGGGGCTTCGAGCTCGGCGCCAACACCAACGCCACGATGCTCCCGCTGGAGCGCCTCGGCATCGTCGTCCTGACCAACGGTTCCCCCGTGGGCCTCGCCGACTCCATCGCCCTGGACTTCTTCGACATCGCCGAGCACGGCAAGCCGACCGCCGACTGGCTGCCGCTCCTCGCCGCCACGTACGAGCAGCTGGACGACGCGGTCCGGTCCGACACCGACTACGACCACCCCCCGGCCGGCGCGAAGCCCGCCCGCGCCGACGGCGTCTACACCGGCACCTACGAGAACCCGTACTACGGCCGGCTGACCGTCACCGCGGACCCCGCCGGCAAGGGGCTGGTCCTCTCCCTCGGGCCGCGGCCCCTGCGCTTCCCGCTGACGCACTACGACGGCGACACGTTCAGCTTCGAGACCACCGGCGAGAACGCCGTCGGCCGCACCGGCGTGTTCTTCTCCGACGGCACGGTCCGCGTCGAGTACCTGGACCACAACCACCTCGGCACCTTCACCCGGCGGTAGCCGCCTACCCTGGTCCCGATGACCCGCAGATCGCACATCCCGCCCGCGCCCCTCCCCCAGCAGGCCGGCATCGACCCGGTCCGGATGCGCCTGCCCCCCGACCCCGGGGGCCGGTGGCCGCGGCTGGGCGACTACCTGACCGAGCGGTACGCCGGCACCCGCGGCGCGGAGTCCATGGCCCGGCTGCTCGCGGCCGGGCGGGTCCTCGGCCCGGCCGGACGGGTGCTGCGCCACGAGGACCCGTACGAGCCGGGCGGCTGGCTCTGGTTCCACCGGGACATGCCGCCCGAGCCGCCGGTACCCTTCCCGATCCGCGTGGTCCACCGCGACCGGCACCTGCTGGTGGTGGACAAGCCGCACTTCCTGGCGACCACCCCGCGCGGCAGCCACGTCACCGAGACCGCCCTGGCGCGGCTGCGCCGGGAGCTGGACCTGCCGGCCCTGAGCCCGGCGCACCGCCTGGACCGGATGACGGCCGGGCTGGTGATGTTCAGCATCCGGCCCGAGGACCGCGGCGCCTACCAGCTGCTGTTCCAGCAGCGGCGGGTCCACAAGGAGTACGAGGCCATCGCGGCGCACGACCCGGCGCTCGAGCTGCCCCGGCTGGTCCGCAGCCACATCGAGAAGACCCGGGGGGTGATGGCCGCCGTCGAGGTCCCCGGCGCCGAGCCCAACGCGGAGAGCCTGGTCGAGCTCGCCGAGGCCCGCGACGGCCTGGGCCGCTACCGGCTCACCCCGCACACCGGACGCACCCACCAGCTGCGGGTGCACATGAACAGCCTGGGGCTGCCCATCCTGGGGGACCCCGTCTACCCGGTGGTGGCCGGGGCGGCCGACCCGTCGGACTACCGGCGCCCGCTCCAGCTGCTGGCCCGGACCCTGGCCTTCACCGACCCGGTCACCGGCCTGGCCCACCGCCTGGAGACCGGCCTCACCCTCCAGGCCTGGCAGGACCGCGCGGGCTGGGAAGCGGGCCCGGCGGTGTGAGCCCCGCGATCCTCAGGGCGGCGTCGGCCGCGGCCTGCGCGAAGGCCGCGACCGGGCGGCCCGGATCGGAGCGGCGGACCAGCATGACGCCCTCGATCAGGCCGAAGACCAGGTCGTTGCGCAGGTCCAGCCCGGCCTGGTCCCCGGCGAGCTGGGCGCCGACGGGCGTGGCGGCCAGCAACGCCCGGTAGCCGTCGCGCAGTTGGTCGCGCATCCGGCGGAACTGCGCGAACCGCTGCGCGCGCAGCTCGGGCAGCAGGTAGAGGGCGCCCAGGTTGTACGGACCCCCGCACAGCAGCAGCACGTCCGAGCGGCACAGTTCCCACAGCCGGCGGGCGGCGGGCCGGCCGGTGTCGGCCAGCAGCCGGCGGGAGAGCGCCAGCGAGGGCTCGACGGTGGACTCCAGCAGTTCGGCGAGGAGTTCCTCCTTGCCGCCGAAGTAGTGGTACATCGTGGCCTGCCGCATTCCGGCCCGTTCGGCCACCGCCCGCGTGGTGGTGGCCGCGTACCCGCGGACCGTGAACAGTTCGGCCGCCGCGCAGAGGAGTTCCTCGCGCGGCGGCCGGCCGCTGTCCGGCCTCAGCCGATCGGCGCGCGGCCGACCGACCCGTCTCGGACCTTCTCCCGTTCCCCCGCTCATACTCCGATCGTCGCACAGGACACACGGAAACGATCATGGCAAGAGATGAGATCCGGCCAGGAGGGGCTTTGGAGGAAGCCCCAAATGCGCCTAGCCGACCGAGCTGTAGGCCACTACACCCCGCAGCAGTGCGTCAACGGCCTTGCGGGCGTTGCGCGCCACCGTGCTGCCGCCCGCCGAGGACGCGGGGGCCGTGGAGGCGGGGGCCGCCTGCGCGATCTGCCCCAGCACGTCGATGACCTGCTTGCACCAGCGTACGAAGTCACCGGCCGGCATCTCCGCCTCGCGCAGCACCTCGTCCAGGCTCTTGTCGGAGGCCCACTGGTAGGCCGCCCACGCGAAGCCGAGGTCCGGCTCGCGCTGGCCCACGCCCTCCGCCTGGTTGATGCGGTGCTCCTCCTCCAGCGCGTCGAGCCGGCCCCAGATGCGGACCATCTCGCCCAGCGCCGCCTTCGCCGCGCCACCCGGCACCTTGGGCGGCGCCGCGTCGTCGGACTGCCGCGCCTCGAACACCAACGCCGAGACGCAGGCGGCCAGTTCGGCCGGGTTCAGCCCCTCCCAGACGCCCTCGCGCAGACATTCCGAGGCCAGCAGGTCCAGCTCGCCGTAAAGCCGCGCCAGACGCTTGCCGTGCACGGTGACCTCGTCCTCGCGCAGGTAGTCCAGCTCGGTCAGCAGGGCGTGGATCCGGTCGAAGGTGCGGGCGATGGTGTTCGTCCGGCCCTCGATGCGCCGCTCCAGCTGCTGCGTGTCCCGCTTGAGCCGGTGGTAGCGCTCCGCCCAGCGCGCGTGGTCCTCCCGCTCGTCGCAGCCGTGGCAGGGGTGCGCCCGCAGCTCCGCGCGCAGCCGCGCGATCTCGCGGTCGTCGGCCGCGGCGGCCCGGCCCGGCCGGTGCCGCTGCGGGTGGATGTGGCCGGCCTTGTTGCGCAGCGCCGTCGCCAGGTCCCTGCGGGACTGCGGGGAGCGCGCGTTGAAGGTCTTGGGGATCCGCATCCGGTCGATGGCCTCGACCGGGACGGGGAAGTCGATCGCGGCGAGCCGCTTGACCTGCCGCTCGGCGGTGAGCACCAGCGGGCGCGGGCCCTCCTGGTACTCGTACCCCCGGTGCCCGTTGACCCGTCCGCCCGGCACGCCCGGGTCCAGGACCAGCGCGAGCCCGGCGAACTTGCCCGTCGGCACGTGGATGACGTCGCCCGGCTTGAGCTTCTCCAGCGAACCGGCCGCCTGCGCCCGGCGCTGCGCCGCGCCCTGCTTGGCCAGGTCGGTCTCGCGGTCCTTGAGGTCGCGGCGCAGCCGCGCGTACTCCTCGAAGTCGCCGAGGTGGCAGGTCATGCCCTCGCGGTAGCCCTCCAGGCCCTCCTCGTTGCGCTGGACCTGCCGGGAGATCCCGACGACCGAGCGGTCGGCCTGGAACTGCGCGAAGGAGGTCTCCAGCAGCTCGCGCGAGCGGTGCCGCCCGAACTGGCTGACCAGGTTCACGGCCATGTTGTACGAGGGCTTGAAGCTGGAGCGCAGCGGGTAGGTGCGGGTGCCCGCGAGCCCGGCGAGCTGCACCGGGTCCATGCCGCGCTGCCACAGCACCACCGCGTGGCCCTCGACGTCGATGCCGCGACGCCCGGCCCGGCCGGTGAGCTGCGTGTACTCGCCGGGGGTGATGTCGGCGTGCTGCTCGCCGTTCCACTTGACCAGCTTCTCCAGGATGACCGTGCGCGCGGGCATGTTGATGCCGAGCGCGAGGGTCTCGGTGGCGAAGACGGCCTTGACGAGGCCGCGTACGAACAGCTCCTCCACGACCTCCTTGAAGGTGGGCAGCATGCCCGCGTGGTGCGCGGCGATGCCCCGCTCCAGGCCTTCGAGCCACTCGTAGTAGCCCAGGACGTGCAGGTCCTCGGCGGGGATGGAGGCGGTCCGCTCCTCGACGATCTCACGGACCCTCAGGCGCGCGGTGTCGTCGTTGAGCCGCAGGCCCGCGTACAGGCACTGCTGGACGGCGGCCTCGCAGCCGGCCCGGCTGAAGATGAAGTTGATGGCGGGCAGCAGGTGGTCGTTGTCCAGGCGGGCGATCACCTCGGGGCGGCCCGGCGTCCAGATCCGGCTGCGGGAGCGGCGCTCGCGCTCGCGGTCGGCCTCGCGGACCATCTTGCCGCGCCGCCGGTCCTTGGGGCTGTAGGTGCGGCTGTTCTCCTCGCGGGCCATGCGCAGCAGGTCGGGGTTGACCTCGCGGCGCCCGGAGCCGCGGCCTCCGTGGTCGGACTCCTCCTCGAAGAGGTCGTAGATCCGGCGGCCGGCCATCACGTGCTGCCACAGCGGTACGGGCCGCTCCTCGGAGACGATGACCTCGGTGTCGCCGCGCACGGTGTCGAGCCAGTCGCCGAACTCCTCGGCGTTGGAGACGGTCGCGGAGAGCGAGACGAGCGTCACCGACTCGGGGAGGTGGATGATCACTTCCTCCCACACGGCGCCGCGGAACCGGTCGGAGAGGTAGTGCACCTCGTCCATCACGACGTAGCCGAGGCCGCTGAGCGCCTGGGAGCCCGCGTAGAGCATGTTGCGCAGGACCTCGGTGGTCATCACGACCACGGGGGCGTCGCCGTTGACGCTGTTGTCGCCGGTCAGCAGGCCCACCTTGGCGGCGCCGTAGCGCTTGACGAGGTCGGCGTACTTCTGGTTCGACAGGGCCTTGATGGGCGTGGTGTAGAAGCACTTGCGGCCCTGGCGGAGGGCGAGGTGGACGGCGAACTCGCCCACGATGGTCTTGCCCGAGCCGGTCGGGGCGGCCACCAGGACGCCCTTTTCGGCCTCCAGTGCCTTACAGGCCTCGACCTGGTACGGGTCCAGGTCGAATGCGTACATCTCGCGGAAGGGGGCCAGGGCGGAGGCCTCTTCGGCGGCGCGGATCCGGGCAGCGGCGTACCGCTCCGCGGGTGAGAGTTCTTCGGTCATCTTGCTGTCGAGCCTACCCGTCGCCCCTGACAACAGTCCCGGTCATTTACGTGAGGAGGCGGACCGCCCCGGGGACGCACTCGGCCGTCACGGGGAGCGGACCCAGCGGCTCGCCGTCGGCGTAGGCGCCCAGGTCCGGTGCTTCGAGGGTGACCTTGGCGGCGCGGTGGACGGTGACCGCGGGGTGGGTCAGGTGGGTCCCCCGGTAGACCTGCGGGAACACCTTCAGCAGGGTGGCGCGCCCGCAGTCGCCGACCACGGTCACGTCGAAGAGCCCGTCGTCGGGCACGGCGCCGGCGCAGATGCGCATCCCGCCGCCGTACGAGGACAGGTTGCCGACGGCCACCAGGCTCGCCTCCGTCTCGACGACCGGACCGTCGTCGAGGGTGATCCGGTACGGGAAGGGGCGGAACGCGGCCAGCTCCAGGGCGATGGCCAGGTCGTACTTGAAGCGGCCCAGCGGCAGCCGCATCCGGTTGCCCCGGTCGTTGACGCGGGAGTCGAAGCCGGAGCACAGCACGGTCCCGTACCAGGTGCCGGCCGCCCGGCCGAGGTCGATCTCCCGGATCCGGCCCTCCTTGAGGGCCTCGGCTGCCAGCCGGCCCGCCCGGGCGGGTTCGCGTACGGGCAGCCCGAGCGAGCGGGCGAAGTCGTTGCCGGTGCCGGCCGCGACCACCCCGAGCGGGACCAGCGTCCCGGCCAGGGCCTGGAGGGCCAGGGAGACCACCCCGTCGCCGCCCACCGCGACCACCGCTCCGGTGCCCTCGCGGACGGCGGTGCGCAGCCGGGCCAGCGCGTCGGCGGAGTCGGTGCCGACGACGGTCCGGACCCGGAAGCCGGCGGCCCGGAGCGCGGAAGCGGCCGGCTGCGCGGCGTGCGCGGCCCGGCCGCGTCCCGCGGTGGGGTTGACGAAGAGGGTGATCTCAGCACTCACCCCCGGAATCTACCGGTCAGGTGGCGTCGTCGTAACCGTTGATCTGGCGGCGTCCGCCGTCGTCCTGCCCGGGCACGGGGGAGGGCGCGGGGGCCGCTTCCGCCGGGCCGATCGGGGCCGGGGTCAGGTCCAGCTCGGAGGCCTCGTCGTCGTCGAGTCCGGCGTCCGGGTCGTTGCGCTTGCGACGCCGGTCGTTCAGCAGGCAGACGCCGAGGGCGACGAAGTACAGGGCGACGATCGGGGAGGCCAGCGTCAGCATGGTCACCGGGTCGCCGGTGGGCGTCGCGAACGCCGCGAAGACCGTGATGCCGAGGACCATGGCGCGCCACCAGCTCGCCAGCCGCTTGGCGGTGAGGACGCCGGTGAAGTTCAGCAGCACCAGCATCAGGGGCAGCTCGAAGGCGAGGCCGAAGACCACGACCATGCGCGTGACCAGGTCGAGGTAGTCGTCGACCGGCAGCAGGTTCTTGACGTGGTCGGGGGTGAAGCCGAGGAGGATCTCCGCGGTCTGCGGGAGGATCTTGTACGCGAGGACGGCGCCGGCGACGAACAGCGGTGCGCCGACCGCGACGAAGCTCAGTGCGTACTTCTTCTCGTTCTTGTGCAGGCCGGGGGCGGCGAACGCCCACAGCTGGTAGAGCCAGACCGGGGCGGAGAGCACGATGCCCGCGGACAGGCCGACCTTCAGCGCGATGGAGAAGGGCGCGGTCAGGCCGTTGGTGGTCATCTCGGCGCAGGGGGCGCCGTTGCGCTGGTGCGTCGCCCCGCCCGTGCAGCCCACGGAGGACAGCATCGGCTCCAGCAGGAAGTCGATGATCGGCCGGTAGTAGTAGGCCGCGACCGCGGTGACCACGATGATCGCCAGAACCGACTTCAGCAGCCGGTTCCTCAGCTCACGCAGGTGCTCGACCAGCGGCATCCGCCCTTCGGCGTCCTTCGCCTGCCGGTCTCGTTTCCCCTGCTTGCGGGCAGACTTGAGCAACCCACGTCCCTTGTCTCGTTACAGATGACTGTCGTGACGGGCGACCGCCGCGCGTCAGCCCTGGGCGGTGCGGTTCGGCTCGCTGACGGGCCGGGCGCTGGTGACGTCGCCGGGCGCGGCCTGGATGGTGCGCGGGGCCACGGGCTGCTGCGCCGCCGGGTCGGCGGCCGGAGCGGCGGTGGCGGCGTCGTCCGCCTCGCCGTCCTTCTTCATGGCCTTGGCCTCGCTCTTGAGGATGCGGGCCGACTTGCCGAGCGAGCGGGCCATCTCGGGGAGCTTCTTGGCGCCGAACAGCAGCACGATGACAGCGATGATCAGAAGGATCTCAAGGGGCTTCAGATTGCCGATCATGTGTGTCTTCCTTCTCACCGAAGCGGCTGGTTGTGGTGGCCTGGCGATACCGGACAAAGATCCGGTGCCGCTCTGACATGGATCGTAACCCCCACGGGTAAACGGGCGGCAATCCCCGGGGGTCCGTGCAATGGCCCGCCCCACCGACGGTACGGGTCCGGCTCCGCGGTTTCCATACGCGGACGGGGACGGGACGCCCCCGCGCGGACGAGCACGCGGCCGCGCGCGGCGGTCACGGGGCCGCTGCCCGCCCGGTCCGGGCGAGGTCGGCCGCGGCCCGTTCCAGGTCGCCCGACGCCTCGGTGATCCGGCGGCTGGCCAGCGCGACCTGCCCGGACAGCCGGCGCACCTCCAGGAAGACCCGCACGGCCAGGACGGACAGGACGGCGAGCCCGAGGAACCCCAGGGCGATCGCGAGCATCGGCCACAGCATGGAAGGAGCCTAGCGCGCCGGCCTCACACGCTGCGCAGGGTGCTCACTCCCCCGCCCGTGAGCAGTTCCACGATGCGTTCACCGGCGGGTTTGCGGACCGGCCTCGCACACTCGGGACAGGTGAAGGAGTAGAAGGTGGTGCGCCGGCTGCCGCCGATCGCCAGGCGCAGCGCGTCCGCCGCGAGCTCGAAACGCGCCCGGCACTCGGGACAGGCGGCCTTGAAGGTGACCGGCACCACACCTGCTGATCGCGACATCGCTCCCCGCTCCCCCTCTAGACCTGTTCCCCGTACCCCGCGAGTGCCTCTCGAGCCGCCTTCCGGGCGCTGTCCGCCAGCTCCGGCGGCGACACGATCCGCCCGTCGCGGCCCAGGCGCAGCGCGAGCCGACGCAGGGACGCCGGGTCGGGGCTGCGCAGCGTGATCCTCAGTCCCCCGTCGGGCAGCTCCTCGGCGCTGTCGTGCGGGTAGTACTCGGCGACCCAGCGCCCGCCGGGGCCCACCTCGACCACCACCTCCGGGTCCTCGGCGGCCGGCTGCACCAGGCCCTCGGACAGGTCGCGGGGCTCGATCGCGGGCGGCTCCGCCCGCTCGTCGAGCAGCCGGATCTCGGCGACCCGGTCGAGCCGGAAGGTGCGCCGGGCCTCCGAGAGGTGGCACCACCCCTCCATGTAGGTGTGCCCGACCGCGAAGAGCCGGATCGGGTCGACGGTGCGCTCGGTCAGCTCGTCGCGGGCCGGCGAGTAGTAGCGCAGCCACAGCCGGCGCCGCTCGGCGATGGCCCGGTCGACGTCGGCGAAGACGCCGCCCTCGGACTCGAAGGTCACCGACAGCCGGGAGCTGGCTCCGGCGGCCTCGCCGGCGGCGGCCTCCAGCTTGGCGGTGGCGCGCAGCAGCGCGTTGCGGTCGCTCTCGCGCAGCCCGGGCAGGGTCGCCACCGCGCGGGCGGCGACCAGCAGCGCGGTGGCCTCGTCGGCGGCGAGGCGCAGCGGCTCGGCGGTGGACTCCCCCGAGGCGTCGGGATTGCGCCACCAGATGCGCTCCCCGTCGGTGTCGATGTCGAGCAGGTCCCCGCCGCGGAAGCTGGTCCCGCACATGGGCAGCACGTCGAGGTCCGAGATCAGCTCGTCCTCGGTGATCCCGAAGGCGCGGGCGACGTCCGCGACGTGCGCGCCGGGGCGCTCGCGCAGGTAGGTCACCAGGGACAGCATCCGGCGGGTCTGGTCGATGGCGTTGGCGGCCATGCTGCTACGTCTCCCCCTCAGGGCGTTGCTGTTGTTGTTCGGGTTCAGCCCTGGGCGACGGCGCGCAGCCGGTCCACCACATCGGCCCGCAGGTCGGCGGGCCCCACCACCACGACGTCCGGGCCGAACTCCACGAGCCAGGCGTCCAGCCCGTGCCCGTAGGGGATCTCCAGCTCGTCCCAGCCGTCGCCGTCCTCGCGCACGGCGGTCGCCTTGGCGCGCAGCGGGTACCCCGCGCCGGCGCGCAGCCGGATCAGCGCCGAGCGCTGGGCGCCCTCGCCGGCCCAGGCCGCCACGGTCTCCCGTACGGTCACCACGTCGGGCACCTCGGCCGTGTACTTCCCGGCGCGGGAGCGGACCTTGCCGGTGATCCGGGAGAGGCGGAACACCCGCTCCGCCCCGCGGTCGCGGTCGTAGCCGGCCAGGTACCAGTGGCCGCGCCAGCACTCGAGGGCCCACGGCTCCACCTGGCGCGGCTCGGGCCGCGCGGCGTTGGACCTGCGGTACTCGAAGACCACCGGGCGCCGGTCGCGGCAGGCCAGCATCAGCGGCTCGAAGGCGGCCTCGTGGACCGGGATCCGCGGCTCGATGGCGGAGTGCTGGCCCGCGTACGGGTCGCCGGCCTCCGGCATCCCGCCCGCGCGCAGCTTCTGCAGGGCGCCGCTCGCCGCACCCGCCAGGCGGGCCTGCTGCCACACCTTGGCCGCGAGGCCGAGGGCGGCGGCCTCCTCCGCGTCGAGGGAGACGGGGGGCAGCCGGTTGCTGTCCCGGCGGGCCAGGTAGCCCGTCTCGCCCTCCAGGTTCTCCACCGTCTCGATCACCAGACCGAGTTCGCGCAGATCGTCCTTGTCCCGCTCGAACATCCGGTTGAAGGACTCGTCGTTCCCGGCTTCGAGGTAGGCCTCGATGGAACCGCGCAGCTCACGCTTGCTGAGGGGACGGCGCGTCCCCAGCAGACACAGCGCCAGGTTCATCAGCCGCTCGGCCTTGGCAATCGCCATCGACGCCCTTCCCCCCACTCCTCGGCACACACTCGTGACCGTTGACCGTACCGCCCCCGCGGTCCCCGGCAAAAGCGAGGGCCCCCGCCTCACGGCGGGGGCCCTCCATGATCACACCGGGTGAGATCAGACGCCCATCAGGTCGCAGACGAAGATCAGCGTCTCGCCCGGCTTGATGGCGCCGCCGGCGCCCTGGTCGCCGTACGCGAGGTGGGCGGGGATCGTCAGCTTGCGGCGGCCGCCGACCTTCATGCCCTGGACGCCCTGGTCCCAGCCCGGGATGACCTGGCCGATGCCCAGGATGAACTGCAGCGGCGCACCGCGGTTCCAGGAGGCGTCGAACTCCTCACCGGAGGAGAAGGCCACGCCCACGTAGTGGACCGAGACCTTCTTGCCGGCCTCGGCCACCGGGCCGTCACCCTCCCAGATGTCCTCGATGACCAGGTCGGTCGGGGCCGGGCCCTCGGGGAAGTCGATCTCGGGCTTCTCGAGCTCGCGCACGGAACTGCTCCTCATACGTACGAAACGATGTACAACCGGAACAGTCTTACACTGCTCCGACGATGTCCACGACGAAGACCAGCGTGGAGTTGGCCGGCAGGTCCTCACCCTTGGCCTGGTCCTTGTACGCCTGCTCCGGCGGGATCACCAGCAGCACGCGGCTGCCGACCTTCTTGCCCACCAGGCCCTTGTCCCAGCCCTCGATGACCTGACCCTGACCGATCTTGGTCGAGAACGGCGCGCCGGTCTTCCACGAGGTGTCGAACAGCTTCGCCGCGTCCTTGCCCTGGTTCGGCGCCCACGCCGCACCGCTGTACTGCATGTACACGGTCTGGCCGGACTTGACCTCGGGGCCCTTGCCCTCGATCAGGACCTTGTCGACCAGCTCCTTCGGAGGGTCGTTCTTCGGGACCATGATCGTAGCGGCCTTCTCCTCGTCGGCCTTGACCTGCGGCAGGTCCGACGGGATCGGCGCCTGAGTGCCCTCGGCCTTCTTCGGCAGCACCGAGTCCACGTCGAGGACGAACACCAGGTTGTCCTTCGGGCCGACGCCCAGCTGCGGCTGGCCCTGCTCACCGAAGGCCGCCGCCGGCGGGGCGACGACCAGCACCCGGCTGCCGACCTTCTTGCCCAGCACCGCGTCGCTGAACAGCGGCAGGATCTGCGCCGAACCGGCCGGGACGACCAGCGGCTGGCCCTCCGGGTCGTAGGAACCGGACAGCTCCTTGCCGCTCTTCCACACCTTGCCGGTGTACTTGGTGACCACGAGATCGTCCTTCTTGATCTCCGGTCCCGTGCCCTCCTTGACGGTGCTCACCACGAACTTGCCGCTGGGCTCGCCCTTGGGGACGGTGATCTCCGCCTTCTTCCCGGCCTCGCCGGCGACCGTCGGCATCGGGTCGGCCGACGCCACCGGCTTCGGAACCTCGGCCTTCGCGGCATCGGCCGACGGCGAGGCGGAGGAGTCCTTCTTACCGGAGTCGTCGCCCCCTCCGCAGGCCGCGGTGAGCATCAGAGCCGGCACGATGAGCGCGGCAGCAAGTCGGCGTCGCACAATGGTCCTCAGGGTCGCTGGAATGGTCCGTCGTAGCGGCCCACTCTACGGGCTGGCCCCTCTCCGACAAGGCCGTGGCGTGCGAAGACCCCGTACGCCACAGCGCACGGGGTCCTCGGCCGCACCACCTCACATGCCGGCGATGAGCTTCTCCACCCGGTCGTCCACCGACCGGAACGGGTCCTTGCACAGCACCGTGCGCTGCGCCTGGTCATTGAGCTTCAGGTGCACCCAGTCGACCGTGAAGTCCCGCCGCTGCTCCTGCGCCCGGCGGATGAAGTCGCCGCGCAGCCTGGCCCGGGTGGTCTGCGGGGGCACCGACTTGCCCTCGAAGATCTTCAGGTCGTTGCACACCCGCGCCGCCTGGCCCTTGCGCTCCAGCAGGTAGTACAGGCCCCGGCGGCGGTGGATGTCGTGGTACGCGAGGTCTATCTGGGCGACCCGCGGGTTGGACATCGTCATGTTGTGCTTGGCCCGGTACCGCTCGATCAGCTGGTACTTCATCACCCAGTCGATCTCCGTGCCGATCCGGTCCAGGTCCTCGGCCTCGATGGCGTCCAGGGTGCGGCCCCACAGCTCCAGGACCTGCTCCACCACCCCGGTGCGGATGCCCCGGCGCTCGGCGAAGTCCAGGGCCTTGTCGAAGTACTCCCGCTGGATCTCCAGCGCCGAGGCCTCCCGGCCGCTGGCCAGACGCACCTTGCGCTGGCCGGTGATGTCGTGGCTGACCTCGCGGATCGCCCGGATCGGGTTCTCCAGCGTCAGGTCCCGCATCACCGTGCCCGCCTCGATCATCCGCAGGACGAGATCGGTGGCGCCCACCTTGAGCAGCATCGTCGTCTCGGACATGTTCGAGTCGCCGACGATGACGTGCAGCCTGCGGTAGCGCTCCGCGTCGGCGTGCGGCTCATCCCGCGTGTTGATGATCGGCCGGGAGCGGGTCGTGGCGGAACTGACGCCCTCCCAGATGTGCTCGGCCCGCTGGCTGACGCAGTAGACCGCGCCCCTGGGCGTCTGCAGCACCTTGCCCGCACCGCAGATCAGCTGGCGCGTGACGAGGAACGGGATCAGGATGTCCGCCAGACGGGAGAATTCTCCGTGCCGGGCCACGAGATAGTTCTCATGACAGCCGTACGAATTGCCCGCCGAGTCGGTGTTGTTCTTGAAGAGGTAGACGTCGCCCGCGATTCCCTCCTCGTGCAGGCGGCGTTCGGCATCGACGAGCAGGCCTTCGAGAATGCGCTCGCCGGCCTTGTCGTGAGTGACCAGTTCGGTCAGGTTGTCACATTCGGGAGTTGCATATTCCGGATGCGAACCCACGTCGAGGTAGAGGCGGGCGCCGTTCCGCAGGAACACATTGCTGCTGCGGCCCCATGACACAACACGGCGGAAGAGGTAGCGCGCCACTTCGTCAGGAGACAGTCGGCGCTGTCCCCTGAACGTGCACGTGACGCCGTACTCGTTCTCCAGCCCGAAAATGCGGCGGTCCATGACTGAACATTACGCCTTCTGCCCTCTTCTGAAACCGGGTTCGAGACCGGCGTTCAGGTCAGTTTTTGATCAACGGCTCCGAAACGGCCTCCGCCGACCCCGCCACCGCCAGGCTGCGGCCCGCCCCGGCCAGCGCGGCTTGAGTCAGCATCAGCACCAGCAGCGCGGCCGCGCCACCCCCGCAGGCCACCGCGAAACCGGCCGCCGTACCGCCCAGTTCCAGCGCCGGACCCGCCACCGCCGTACCGATGGCCGCGCCCACCCCGAAGAAGGTCACCAACCAGGAGAACGCCTCCGTGACCGTGCCCGCCGGAGCGTGCCGGTCCACCACGATGAACGCACACGCCAGCGAAGGCGCCAGGAACACGCCCGCCACCGCCGCCAGCGCCGTCATCGCCACCGGACCCACGTCCAGCATCAGCGGCAGGTAGCACACCGCCAGCAGCGCCACGAGCACCCGCAGCCGCCGCTCCGGCGCACCCGCCCACTGGCGCGCGCCATAACACACCCCGCCGGCCAGCGCGCCGAGACCCAGCGCCGCCATCAGCCAGCCGTACACCGCCTGGCCCCCGTGCCCGTCCGCGTACGCCACCGCAGCCACCGCGATCGAGCCGAGCGCCATGCCGACGAAGAAGAACGCCCCCAGCAGGGCCAGCAGCCCGCGCGAGCGCAACGCGCCCAGCCAGTGCGCCTCACGCGGCGCGGAGCGCCAGGTCCGCGAGGGCTCCGAGACCACCACGGACAGCACCCCCAGCAGCCCGACACCGTTCAGCACCAGCAGCGCCACGGCCGGCGACCACAGGGACACGCACAGGGTCACCAACAGCGGGCCGACCGTGTACATGACCTCCTGGGCCACCGCGTCCATCGCGTACGCCGCGTGCACCCGCTCCTCACGGCCGCCCAGCACGCCCGGCCACAGCGCCCGCAGACCACCCTCCAGCGGCGGTGTGAACAGCCCGGCCACCACCATCGCCGCATACGCGGCCGCCACCGAGCCCGTGCCCGCCACCGCCAGCCAGACCATGCCGAGCGCCGACACCAGCGCCGCCGGCAGCTGCACGCGCGGCTGCCCGTACAGGTCCACCGCCCGGCCCAGCAGGGGCTGGCCCACGGCGTTCGCCAGCCCGTAGGCGGCCGCGAGCGCGCCCGCCAGGGTGTAGCTGCCGCCCTCGTGGCGGATGAAGAGGACGATCGCGATGGCCGCCGTGGCGTTCGGCAGCCGGCCTATCAGCGTGCCCACCAGCAGCCTCGCGGCGTACCGGGTCCTGAGCAGCTCCGCGTAACCCGCGGCCATGACCGCCCCCTTCTACCCGGAACCCTCCGGGGTAATACGTATAACGAGACACGTCATACGTACCATGGCGACAGACCCCGGGTCCACCCGGCCGACCGCCCCGACCCGCCCCACCTCGCACTTCAGGAGCACCCTGTGACGAGACCCACCAGCCGCGACGTCGCCACCGCCGCCGGGGTCTCCCAGGCCACGGTCTCCCTCGTCCTCGGCGACAAATGGCGCGGCCGCGTCTCCGAACGCACCGCCGGCCTCGTCCGCGAAGCCGCCACCGCCCTCGGCTACCGCCCCAACCTGGCCGCCCGCAACCTACGCCTCGGCAGCACCCGCACCGCCCTCCTCGTGGTGCCCGCCCTCACCAACGAATTCTTCGCCCGCGTCTACACCGGCGCCGCCCGCGTCGCCTCCGCACACGGCTTCGGCGTCGTCCTCTACCCCTCCCCCGAAGGCACCGGCCCCGCCCGCGACCCCTTCGCCTCCGCCCGCGCCGCCCTCGACGGAGTCATCGCCTCCTCCATGGCCACCGACGCCCTCGACGCACTCGGCGGCGACGGCCTCCCCCTCGTCATGCTCGACAGCGACCCCACCTCCGGCCGAGCCGCCGCCCACGTCAACCTCGCCATCACCGACGGCGTCCGCCAAGCCGCCGAACACCTCCTCGGCCTCGGCCACCGCCGCTTCCTCCACCTCGCCGCCGCCGTCGACTCCTGGACCTTCCACATCCGCGCCCGCACCCTCACCACCCTCCTCGGCCCCCACACCGAGCTGCACACCGTACGGGCCCCCCTCACCGTCGACGCCGCCCGCACCGCCTCCGAAACCGCCCTGGCCGACCCCCGGAACCGGCCCACCGCCGTCGTCTGCGACGACGACATCCTCGCCGCCGGCGTCTGCAAAGCCGCCCGCCGCCTCGGCCTGCGCGTCCCCGAGGACCTCTCCGTCACCGGCTTCGACGACCTCGCCCTCGCCACCGCCGTCGAACCGGAACTCACCACCGTCCGCCTCCCCGCCGAACGCGTCGGCGAACAAGGCATGACCGCCCTCCTCGCCGTCCTCGACGGCACCCCCTGGACGGCCCCCGACATCCCGGTCGAACTCACCGTCCGCGACTCCACCGGCCCCGCACCCACCCCCTGAGACACACGAAAGCCCCGGCCCACCCCCACAGGGACGGACCGGGGCCCGGACACCACGGCCCTACTCGGCGTCGTCCTCCGCCGCCTCGTCGTTCGACACGGCATCCGCCTGGACCGCCGCCGGAACGTCCGCCTCCAGCAGCCGCGCCAGCTGCCGGCCCCGGATCCGCTTGAACTTGCGCTGCTGCGCCCGCGTCCGGTCCAGCACCGCCACCTCCAGCCGGTCCGCCGGAATCGTCTTGTCCGCGCCGTTCGCCTGGCTCGACAACGCCTGCACGGCCAGCTTCAGCGCGTCCGGCAGGCTCATGCCGTCCTGGTGCCGCTGGTCCAGGTACGTACTGATCTGCTCCGCATTGCCGCCGACCGCGACCGAACCGTGCTCGTCCACGATCGAGCCGTCGTGCGGCAGCCGGTAGATCTGGTCCCCGGCCGCCGTCGCACCGACCTCGGCCACCACCAGCTCCACCTCGTACGGCTTCTCACCGGCCGAGGAGAAGATGGTGCCGAGCGTCTGCGCGTACACGTTCGCCAGCCCACGCGCCGTCACGTCGTCACGGTCGTAGGTGTACCCGCGCAGATCGGCGTAGCGCACGCCGCCGATCCGCAGGTTCTCGTACTCGTTGTACTTGCCGGCGGCCGCGAAGCCGATCCGGTCGTAGATCTCGCTGAACTTGTGCAGCGCACGGGACGGGTTCTCGCCGACGAACACGATGCCGTCGGCGTACTGCAGCACGACGAGGCTGCGGCCGCGGGCGATGCCCTTCCGGGCGTATTCCGCCCGGTCGGCCATGGCCTGCTGGGGTGACACATAGAACGGAGTCGACACCGGTTATCCGTCCCTTTCTTCTGGGCGACGAGAGGAGGACTGGTCAGAGCAGGGCTGCGCGCGGCCCGTCGGGCTCCTGGAGCCGGCGGTCCGTGACCTGGCGGGCGAGATCCTGCGACTCCGTCTCGTCCAGCCTGCGGAAACCCTCGTCGGTGATGACGGTGACGATGGGGAAGATCTTGCGGTAGAGGTCCGGTCCGCCGGTCGCCGAGTCGTCGTCGGCGGCGTCGTACAGCGCCTGCACGACCAGCGTCGTGGCCTGCTCCTCCGTCAGGTCGGGGCGGTACAGCTTCTTCATCGAGCCCCGGGCGAAGATCGAACCGGAACCGGTGGCGGCGTAACCGTGCTCCTCGGAACGGCCGCCGGTCACGTCGTAGGAGAAGATCCGGCCCTTCTCCTTGGCCTCGTCGTACCCCGCGAAGAGCGGAACCACGGCCAGGCCCTGCATCGCCATCCCCAGATTGCTCCGGATCATGGTGGAGAGCCGGTTCGCCTTGCCCTCCAGGGAGAGGGTCGCCCCCTCCACCTTCTCGAAGTGCTCCAGCTCCAGCTGGAACAGCTTGACCATCTCCACGGCCAGGCCCGCCGTGCCGGCGATGCCGACCGCGGAGTACTCGTCGGCCGGGAACACCTTCTCGATGTCCCGCTGGGCGATCATGTTCCCCATGGTCGCCCGCCGGTCGCCGGCGAGCACGACCCCGCCGGGGAAGGTCGCGGCGACGATGGTCGTCCCGTGCGGCGCCTCGACGATCCCCTCGGGCAGCTTCCGGTTCCCGGGCAGCATCTCGGGCGCGTGCGCACCCAGGAAGTCCATGAAGGACGACGACCCCGGCGTCAGGAAGGCTGCCGGTAGACGCCCTGTGCCACGATTGTTGGCTTCCACGCGTGTCCCTCCAGGTATTCGGCCGCCCGACGGATGCGGTCGGGGTTTTCCTTCAATAGGCCAAGGCCCGTGTTGCAGTTGAAGCAAAGTACGCCACGGACCCTACCCGTCTTGTGGCAGTGATCCACATGCACGGCCGGAGCGCGAAGGCAGAGGCAGCAAACGCCACCTTGCTCTGCGATCATCTGGTCACGTTCGACCTCGGTGAGCCCGTACTTGCGCCTCAGGTGGCCCGCCCGCCCCTCGATGGCCCGGCACGCCTTGCAACGCGCATGGAGGCCATCGGAGGCAGACGCCTTGCGGTGGTACTGGGAGTGCGGCTTCACCTCCCCGCAGCGGGTGCAGAACTTGTGCGCTTCCGGCACTTCCACACACAACGCCTTGAGGTGACGCCTCATGGCGCAGTCCCTGCAGTGGCGCTGCAGGCCGTCCATGTTCGACCGCTTAATGCCGAACGCCGCGCAGGGCTTGGTCTCGCCGCACCGCACACAACGCTTCGTCTCCGACAATCCCAGAACCCATCCCCGATTTCACCTTCGATTCGAAGGTTACTCGCCGCCCTTTTGGACGAAACTCCGAACGAAGTCCTCGGCGTTCTCCTCGAGCACATCATCGATTTCGTCGAGTACGGAGTCGACGTCGTCGGAGAGCTTCTCCTGGCGCTCCTTGAGGTCGGTCGATTCCTCGACCGCCGCCTCCTCGACCTCCTCGGTCGAGCGCGTCGCCTTCTGCTGTCCGCCGCCGGTGTCCTTGGTCGCCATGTCTACCTCACCCCGCTCGGTTCGCACGCTCACACGGAGAGACCCCGGGATTCGGGACCTCTCAAGATCAGACCCTACGTCGGACCCTACAAGGAGGGTCCGGCGTTCGTCCCCGTACTTTCACAACGTCCGGGTCTCTTCATGATTCCCTGGACGGGGGCCTTTCAGGCCCCTTCACTGCCCCGAAAGCACCCGGACCAGGTCCTCCGCCGTGCGGCAGCGGTCCAGGAGCTCCTTGACGTGGTTCCGCGTCCCCCGCAGGGGCTCCAGGGTCGGCACCCGCTGGAGGGAGTCCCGGCCCGGGAGGTCGAAGATCACCGAGTCCCAGGAGGCCGCCGCCACGTCGTCCGCGTACTGCTCCAGGCACCGGCCCCGGAAGTAGGCCCGGGTGTCCTCCGGCGGCTTGCCCTCGGCCCGCTCCACGGCCGGCTCCTCCAGCAGCCGCTTCATCTTGCCGCGGGCCGCCAGGCGGTTGTACAGGCCCTTGTCGGGCCGTACGTCCGAGTACTGGAGGTCCACCAGGTGCAGCCGCGCCGCGTCCCAGCCGAGTCCGTCGCGCCTGCGGTACCCCTCCAGGATCTCCCGCTTGGCGATCCAGTCCAGCTCCCCCGCGAGGCTCATCGGGTCGGTCTCCAGCCGGCCCAGCACGTCCTCCCAGCGGCCCAGGACGTCCTTGGTCTGATCGTCGGCGTCCGTCCCGAACCGCTCGTCCACGTACTTCCTGGCCAGCTCGAAGTACTCCATCTGGAGTTGCACGGCGGTCAGGGTGCGCCCGCTGCGCAGGGTGATCAGGTGCTGGAGGCCGGGGTCGTGGGAGACCTGGTGGAGGGTGCGCACGGGCTGGTCGACGGCGAGGTCGACGGTGATGAAGCCGTCCTCGATCATCGACAGGACCAGGGAGGTCGTGCCCAGCTTGAGGTAGGTGGAGATCTCGGAGAGGTTCGCGTCGCCGATGATCACGTGGAGGCGGCGGTACTTCTCGGCGTCCGAGTGGGGCTCGTCGCGGGTGTTGATGATGGGGCGCTTGAGGGTGGTCTCCAGCCCCACCTCGACCTCGAAGTAGTCCGCCCGCTGGCTGATCTGGAAGCCGTGCTCGCGGCCGTCCTGGCCGATGCCGACGCGGCCGGCGCCGGTGACGACCTGGCGGGAGACGAAGAAGGGGGTCAGGTGGCGCACGATGTCCGAGAAGGGGGTCTCCCGCTTCATCAGGTAGTTCTCGTGCGTGCCGTAGGAGGCACCCTTGTTGTCGGTGTTGTTCTTGTAGAGGTGGATCGGCTGGGCGCCGGGCAGCTGGGCGGCCCGCTCGGCGGCCTCGGCCATGATCCGTTCGCCTGCCTTGTCCCAGAGCACGGCGTCGAGGGGGTTGGTGACCTCGGGCGAGCTGTACTCGGGGTGCGCGTGGTCGACGTAGAGCCGTGCGCCGTTCGTCAGGATGACGTTGGCCAGGCCGATGTCCTCGTCGGTGAGCTGGCTGCTGTCGGCGGCCTCGCGGGCGAGGTCGAAGCCGCGGGCGTCCCGCAGCGGATTCTCCTCCTCGAAGTCCCAGCGGGCGCGTCGCGCCCGGTGCATCGCCGCCGCGTAGGCGTTGACGATCTGGGACGAGGTGAGCATGGCATTGGCGTTCGGGTGCCCCGGAACGGAGATCCCGTACTCCGTTTCGATCCCCATTACTCGCCGTACGGTCATGCGGCCCTCCTTGCCCGGCGGCGCTCCCGTTCGGGAGCGGCGCTCAAGTACCGCTGGTGCTCCGGTGCGTCATGTGCGGTGCCCGTCCCCGCACTGCGCGGCCGGCGGTACGGAAGAGCCTAGAACCACTCCGCGCTGGTGGGGAGATCATTTCAGTCATTGGATTTGCCTTGTCACCGGCTGAAAAGGGCGGGCGGTAAGGCTTGCGGTATTACGGAGTGGTAAAGCAGTCGGCCGCGGGTGCCGTGTGGGGCATCCGCGGCCGCCTCGCTTCATCAGAGGTACTGGCCTGTGTTCGCCACCGTGTCGATGGAGCGCCCGGTGTCGGCGCCCTGCTTTCCGGTGACGAGCGTGCGGATGAATACGATCCGCTCGCCCTTCTTTCCGGAGATGCGGGCCCAGTCGTCCGGGTTGGTGGTGTTGGGCAGGTCCTCGTTCTCCTTGAACTCGTCCACGCACGCCTGGAGGAGGTGGGAGACCCGCAGACCCTTCTGGTTGTGCTCGAGGAAGGCCTTGATGGCCATCTTCTTGGCCCGGTCCACGATGTTCTGGATCATGGCGCCGGAGTTGAAGTCCTTGAAGTAGAGGACTTCCTTGTCGCCGTTGGCGTACGTGACCTCGAGGAAGCGGTTCTCCTCGGTTTCGGCGTACATCTGCTCGACGACGGTCTGGATCATGCTGTGGACGGCCACCTGGGCCGAGCCGGAGTGCTCGCTCAGGTCGTCCGTGTGGAGCGGGAGCGAGGCCTTGAGGTACTTGGCGAAGATGTCCTTCGCCGCCTCGGCGTCCGGGCGCTCGATCTTGATCTTCACGTCGAGGCGGCCGGGGCGCAGGATGGCCGGGTCGATCATGTCCTCGCGGTTGGAGGCGCCGATGACGATGACGTTCTCCAGGCCTTCCACGCCGTCGATCTCGGCGAGCAGCTGGGGGACGATGGTGTTCTCCACGTCCGAGCTGACTCCGGATCCGCGGGTGCGGAAGAGGGATTCCATCTCGTCGAAGAAGACGATGACGGGGGTGCCCTCGCTCGCCTTCTCCCGGGCCCGCTGGAAGACGAGGCGGATGTGCCGCTCGGTCTCGCCGACGTACTTGTTGAGGAGCTCGGGTCCCTTGATGTTCAGGAAGTAGGACTTGCCGGCTGCCTGCCCGGTCACTTCCGCGACCTTCTTGGCAAGGGAGTTGGCGACGGCCTTGGCGATGAGCGTCTTGCCGCAGCCGGGCGGACCGTAGAGCAGGATGCCCTTGGGGGGCCGCAGTTCGTGTTCCTTGAACAGGTCGGGGTAGAGGTACGGGAGCTCGACCGCGTCGCGGATCAGCTCGATCTGGTCGCCCAGGCCGCCGATCTTCTCGTAGTCGATGTCCGGGACCTCTTCGAGGACCAGGTCCTCGACCTCGCTCTTGGGGACGACCTCGTAGACGTAGCCGGAGCGGGGCTCGAGCAGGAGGGCGTCGCCGGGGCGGATGGTGATGTCCAGGAGCGGCTCGGCGAGCCTCACCACCCTCTCCTCGTCGGTGTGCCCGACCACCAGGGCGCGCTCGCCGTCCTCGAGGATCTCCTTGAGGGTGACGATGTCCCCGGCCCGCTCGAACTCCATGGCCTCGACCACGTTGAGCGCTTCGTTGAGCATGACCTCCTGGCCGCGCCGGAGGTCTTCCGGCTCGACGCTGGGGCTCACGTTCACGCGGAGTTTGCGTCCTCCGGTGAAGATGTCGACGGTGCCGTCCTCGTTCGCCTGAAGGAAGACACCGAAGCCGGCCGGCGGCTGTGCGAGCCGGTCGACCTCTTCCTTGAGGGCCACGATCTGGTCGCGGGCCTCACGGAGGGTATTCGCCAGTCGTTCGTTCTGCGCGGAGACGCCTGCCAGATTCGTCTGGAGCTCGACGATCCGCTCTTCGAGAATCCTCGTGTGCCGCGGAGAGTCGGCGAGCTTGCGTCGCAGGACGGCGATTTCCTGCTCGAGATAGGCAACCTGGCCAGCGGGGTCCTCAGACCCTCGCCCGGGCCGGATGCCGCGGTTGATGTCGTCGTCGTGGGCTGCCACGGTCCTCACCTCCTCCAAGGGGAGCTGGACGCTTCCTGACCCTACCTGGGCTGGTGGTGATTGAAACCCCTAGATCACAAAGACGGTAGAGGTGTGTCCGATCTTCACCCTTGCGTACTCCCTCACGCCAGGGAAATACCCACCCTTCAACATCGGAAAGCAGCCGGTTGTAAGGTCGAAGCGTTCAACACCCGTCAGAGCCCGCGCGACTTGCCGCGAGTTGTGGCCGGGTCGGATCACTCAGAGCAGGAAACGGCAGGAGATATGACCGTGCAGCAGGAGGCCCCGACGGGTGGTTCCGACGGGGCCGGGGAGCCGCTGGAGGTCTGGATCGACCAGGACCTGTGCACCGGCGACGGCATCTGCGTGCAGTACGCCCCGGAGGTGTTCGAGCTGGACATCGACGGTCTGGCGTACGTGAAGAGCGCCGGCGACGAGCTGCTGCAGGAGGCGGGGGCGACCACTCCGGTTCCTCTGGTGCTGCTTCAGGACGTGGTCGACTCGGCGAAGGAATGCCCGGGTGACTGCATCCACGTAAGGCGCGTTTCGGACGGGGTCGAGGTGTACGGCCCGGACGCGGAGTGACGGTTCAAACACTTCCGGCGGCGGAGTCCGTCAGCTCCTGGCGGAATTTTCCGCCGGTCCAGCGCCACTTGGCGAGCTGCTCCACGTCGGGGCTGAAGCGCGGTACGGACGGCGAGGAGTAGCCGAGCAGGCGGGCGGTGACGAGTCCGTCGCGGACGGTGAGCTCGGTGGCGGTGCGGCGGAGCGCGGTGTCGAGGAGCGTGGCGACGACGCGCGGGGCCGGGCCCTGCGGGTCCCGGGCCAGTACGTAGAGCGCGTGGGGCGGGGTGCCGGAGCCGGCGTCGCAGCGGACGGCCGCGACCGTCTCGGGGCGGCCGTCGCCGTCGAGGTCGCCCTGGGCGGTCGCGGTGACGGTGTGCGGGGCGCCCTTGCAGTCCAGGGGGTACGCGGCCGCCTGTGCGTCGGGGGCGGCGGGCGGCGGGCCGCCCGGGGCGGCGGCGGGGACGCCGGCCGGGAGGCCCGTCGCGGGAGTGGCTCCGGTGGCGCGGCCGGGCTGGAGCAGGCCGGCGCCGGCTATGACGGCGGCGAGGGCGGTGGCCGTGGCGAGCCAGTGGAGGGGCCTGGTGCGACGGTGCGCCAGGTCGGTGGGGCTGTGCAGCACGCCGGGTGTCTCCTGTGCGAAGGGTGACGGGGAGCCAGCATCGTGCCATACCTCACACCGGGCTGGAACGGCCGGGTCCGCACCGGTTGTGCGCGGGGCCGTTCCCGGCAACGAAAAGGCGCTGTGGCTCAGTTCCCGCATCGGACGGGGAACTGAGCCACAGCGCTTTCGTGTTGGCCGGACGGCCGCGCGGGGCGGCTGCGGCGGGGCGGCTACGCGGAGCGGTCGCTGCCGGGGCCTTCGTAGTCCTCGCCGTACGCGCCCTTGGAGGGGCGGCGGCGGCGCATGGGGGGCTCGACGCCGTCGGCGAGGCGGCGGGCGGTGACCAGGAAGCCGGTGTGGCCGATCATCCGGTGGTCGGGGCGGACGGCGAGGCCTTCGACGTGCCAGTTGCGGATCATCGATTCCCACGGCTGCGGTTCGGCGTAGCAGCCGAACTCGCGGATGGACTCGACGGTGCGCGAGAGCTGGGTGGTGGTGGCCACGTAGCAGCAGAGGATGCCGCCGGGGACGAGGGCCTTGGAGACGGCCTCCAGGCATTCCCACGGGGCGAGCATGTCGAGGATCACGCGGTCGACGTCGGTGTCGGACAGGTTGTCCTGGAGGTCGCCGACGGTCAGCTGCCAGGCGGGGTGGGGTCCGCCGAAGTAGCGTTCGACGTTGGCCGTGGCGATCTCGGCGAAGTCCGCGCGGCGCTCGTAGCTGTGGAGCATGCCCTGGTCGCCGATGGCGCGCAGCAGGAAGCTGCTGAGGGAGCCGGAGCCGACTCCTGCCTCCACGACGCGGGCGCCGGGGAAGATGTCGGCGAAGGCCAGGATCTGGCCCGCGTCCTTGGGGTAGACCACGGCGGCACCGCGGGGCATGGACAGGACATAGTCGGGGAGCAGGGGGCGCAGCGCGAGGTACGCGACGTTCCCCGTGGTACGGACAACACTGCCCTCGGGAGCACCGATCAGCTCGTCGTGGGGGAAGGAACCCTTGTGGGTGTGGAAATTCTTCCCGGCTTCGAGCGTGAACGTGTAGTGGCGGCCCTTGGGGTCGGTGAGCTGAACCTGGTCCCCGACCTCGAAGGGCCCGCGTCGGCGGGCGGCACCGGTCGGTTCGGACATGTGACCAGTGTATTGGCTTCAGGACTGGGGCCGCGCCATGGCCTTCACGAAGGCCTTCTCGACGTCGAGGGCGGACAGGACGCCGTAGATCTCGCCGCCGGGTTCGAGGACGAGGTACTCGGTGGCGGGGGTGGCGCGGAGGTGGTCGAGGAGTTCTTCGCCGGTGAGGTCGGCGGAAACCTTCATGCCGTCGGTGAGGTCCTGGGCGAGGGTGCTGACGGCGACCCAGGGGCGTCGGTGTTCGGGGACGGAGGCGATGGCGGTCTCGCGGACGATGGCGGTGGCGTCGCCCTGTCCGTCGACGACGACGAGGGCGCGGGCTCCGGCTTCGTTGGCGCGGCGCAGGGCCTCGGAGAGCGGGGTGGCGTTCTGTACGGGGACGGCGCGGCGGGTGAGGGTGCGGGCCCGTAGTTCGGGGAGGTGTTCGCGCAGGCGGGCCATGCGCAGGCTGTTGCCGGCTCCGGTCCAGATGATCGCGGCGAGGATGGCGGCGAGGAGCGCGTCCATGACGGTGTCCATGCCGCCGATCTCCTGGGCGGGGTTGCCGAGGGCGCCGGTGTGGGTGAGGAGCGGCAGGCCGAGCAGGACGGTGACGGCGAGGGCGCGGCCGACCCAGGCGGCGGCGATGGTGCCGGTCATGGGTTTGCCGGTGATGCCCCAGATGACGGCGCGGAGCATGCGGCCGCCGTCGAGGGGCAGGCCGGGCAGGAGGTTGAAGGCGGCGACGAGGAGGTTGGAGATCATCAGGCCGGCGAGGAGGACGCCGGGGACGGTGGCGGGGTCGACGGCGGTCATGCCGAGGTAGAACAGGCCTGCGAGGGCCAGGGAGAGGAGGGGGCCGACGAAGGCGAGGACGAATTCGCGGCCGGGGCTCTCGGATTCCTTTTCGATCTCGGAGACTCCGCCGAAGAACTGGAGCTGGATGCGGCGCACGGGGAGCTTGTAGCGCAGGGCGGCGATGGTGTGCGCGAGCTCGTGGACGAGGACGGAGGCGTAGAAGGCGACGGCGAAGAAGAGGGAGACGAGGTAGCGGGCGGGGCCGAGGTCGGGCAGGACCCGGTCGAGCTGGTCTCCGAAGACCCAGGTGATGAGGGCGGCGACGAGGAACCAGCTGGGCGCGACGTACACGGGCACGCCGAAGGGGCGGCCCATGAGGATCCCGCCGCCCGGGTCGGAGCGCTTGGCCCTGCGCTCGCCGGATTCGTCGGTGTCTGCCACGGCTTTCCTTCGTTCGGTGCGTTGTTTCCAGTGTGGTCCACGTCGCGTGGGTGGCGCTCCGCGCTGCTGCTCCGTTGCGGGGTGTGATGCTCCGATCATGCAGTGCGAGGGGCCAGGAGTCGATGGTATGCGCGTGCCGTCCGCGGCGGGTCGTAGGGTTTTACGCATGACGACGACGCCCGGCGCCGGTTCCGCGGATGTTTCCGCGGGCGCTTCCCGCCCCACCTCGCTGTCCCCCTCGCGGGCCGGTGACTTCATGCAGTGCCCGCTGCTGTACCGGTTCCGGGTGATCGACCGGCTTCCGGAGAAGCCGAGTGCGGCGGCGACGCGGGGGACGCTGGTGCACGCGGTGCTGGAGCGGCTCTTCGACCATCCCGCGCACGAGCGGACGGTGCCGAGGGCGAAGGAGTTGCTGCCGGGGCAGTGGGAGCGGCTGCTGGAGGCGAAGCCGGAGCTGGCGGAGCTGTTCCCGGAGGGTGACGAGGGGGCGGGGCTGGCGCGCTGGCTGTCGGAGGCGGAGGCGCTGGTGGAGCGCTGGTTCACGCTGGAGGATCCGACGCGGCTGGAGCCGGTGGAGCGGGAGTTCTTCGTGGAGGCGGAGCTGGAGTCGGGGCTGCGGCTGCGCGGGATCATCGACCGGGTGGACGTGGCGCCGACGGGTGAGGTGCGGATCGTCGACTACAAGACGGGCAAGGCGCCGCGGCCGGAGTACGCCGAGGGTGCGCTGTTCCAGATGAAGTTCTACGCGCTGGTGGTGTGGCGGTTGCGGCAGGTGGTGCCGCGGCGGCTCCAGCTGGTGTATCTGGGGAGCGGGGACGTGCTGACGTACGACCCGGTGGTGGCGGACCTGGAGCGGGTGGAGCGCAAGCTGCACGCCCTGTGGGAGGCGATCCGGGTGGCGACGGAGACGGGTGAGTGGCGGCCGCGGCCGACGAAGCTGTGCGGCTGGTGCGACCACCGGGCGGTGTGTCCGGAGTTCGGGGGCACTCCCCCGGTCTACCCGTTGGTGATCTCGCCCAGGAGCGGGGCGGATCCGGCGGGAGGCTGATCGTCCGGCCAGGGCAGAATGGGCGGCGTCCGCCGTTGCCGCCCGACGAATACGAGGTACCCCGTGGCGATCCGCGTCCTGCTGGTCGACGACCAGCCACTGCTGCGCACCGGCTTCCGGATGATCCTGGAGGCGGAGCAGGACCTGGTGGTGGTGGGTGAGGCCGGGGACGGTCTGCAGGCGCTGGAGCAGGTGCGGGCGCTGCAGCCGGACGTGGTGCTGATGGACATCCGGATGCCGCGGATGGACGGGGTGGAGGCGACCCGGCAGATCACGGGCCCGGACCGGGACGGGCCGGCCAAGGTGCTGGTGCTGACCACGTTCGACCTGGACGAGTACGTGGTGGAGGCGCTGCGGGCGGGGGCGAGCGGGTTCCTGCTGAAGGACGCCCCGGCGAACGAGCTGGTGCAGGCGATCCGGGTGGTGGCGGCGGGCGAGGCGATGCTCGCGCCGAGCATCACGCGGCGGCTGCTGGACAAGTACGCGGGGCATCTGCCGTCGGGTGAGGAGAGCCTGCCGGACATGCTGGGGACGCTGACCGAGCGTGAGGTGGAGGTGCTGAAGCTGGTGGCGCGGGGTTTGTCGAACGCGGAGATCGCGGCGGACCTGTTCGTCAGCGAGACGACGGTGAAGACGCACGTGGGGCACGTGCTGACGAAGCTGGGCCTGCGCGACCGGGTGCAGGCGGCGGTGTACGCGTACGAGAGCGGCCTGGTCCGTCCGGGCGCGCAGTAGCGGGCTCGCGGACACGGCTCCGCCCCGGCACTCGGGAAGGGTGCCGGGGCGGAGCCGTGTCCGGGGCGGGTCAGCCCTTCTTGATCTCCCAGAAGCGGAAGACCGTGGAGGCGTCCAGGGACCACTGCAGGCCGGTCACGTTCTGGCGGGCGACGGCGTACTGCTTGCCCTGCCAGAGCGGGAGGACCGGGATCTCGTCGGCGACGATGTCCTGGAGGCGGGTGTAGTCGGTGTTGGCCGCGGTGCGGTCGGACTTCGTGGAGGTCGCCGGGATGATGTTCCCGCTGATCTCCTTGTTGTCGTAGTTGTTGTGCAGGACGTTGTCCGGGCCGAAGAACGGCTGGGTGAAGTTGTCGGCGTCCGGGTAGTCGGGGACCCAGCCCTTGACGTAGACGCCGTACTTGCCGGCCTGGATGTCCTTCTCGTACTGCTCGAACTCGACGGACTTGACGTCGGCTTCGAAGAGGCCGCTGTCGTTGAGCTGCTTGGCGATGACCTGGAACTGGTGGTCGGTGGACGGGCCGTAGCGGGCCGGCGTGGACCACAGGGTCAGCTTGATCTTGCCGGAGATGTTGGCCGCCTTGAGGACCGCCTTGGCCTTCTCGACCTGGGGGCTGCCGCCGTAGCGGTCGAAGAAGGGGGTGGTGTGTCCGGCGATGCCGGCGGGGACGATCGAGTAGAGCGGGGCGGCGGTGCCCGCGTACACGTCCTTGACGAGCGCTTCGCGGTCGATGAGGTAGGCGATCGCCTTGCGGACGGGCAGCTTGCCGACGACCGGGTCGCTGACGTTGAAGACCATGTGCTGGACCTCGGCGCCGGTGCCCTGGACCACGTCGACCTTGTTGTCGCCGGTCTTGGTGGCGGCGAGGCCGGCGATGTCCTTGGCGGCGAGGCCGCGGAAGGCGAAGTCGACGTCGCCGCTCTCCAGGACGGTCTTGAGGCCGGCCTGGTCGCCGTTGAAGAACTTCAGCGTGACGCCGGTGTTCTTGGCCTTGGCCTTGCCGCTGTAGGAGTCGTTGACCGAGAAGTTGGCGCTCTTCTCGCTGAAGGCGTCCAGCTTGTAGACGCCGGAGCCGATCGCCTTGTTGTCGGTGCGGAGCTTGTCGGCGGGGTACTCGCGGTGGTCGACGATGGCGCCGGCGCCCGATGCGATCTTGCTGGGGAAGGTCGCGTCGGAGGACTTGAGCTTGAAGACCACGGTCTTCTCGTCGGGGGCGTCGATGCTCGCGATGGAGGAGAGCATGACGGCCGGGCCGTTCTCGTCGTTGATCTTCAGCGTGCGCTCGAAGGAGAACTTGACGTCCTTGGAGGTCAGGCTGTCGCCGTTGCTGAACTTCAGGCCGGTGCGCAGGACGCACTTGTAGACCTTGCTGTCACCGCCCTCGAAGTTGCAGGCCTGGGCGGCGTCGGGCTCGGGGGTGGTGCCGCCCTTCGGGAACGTCAGCAGGGACTGGAAGACGTTGTTGAAGAGCAGCCAGGAGCCCGGGTCGTAGCCGGAGGCGGGGTCGGTGGACTTCACCTTGTCGGATATGCCCATGACCACGCCCTTGCCGTTGCCGGCGGCGGAGCCGTCCTGCGACCCGCAACCGCTGAGCAGCGCTGCGGCAGTGGCCGCGCCGAGGGGGGCTGCCAACCACTGGTTACGTCTCTTCACGCGAATGTCCTTCACAGTCTTGTCTGGTCGTTGCGCCGGCCTGCGACGTCCGCCGCCGGTTGCTGCCGGTCTCAGCCGCTGACACCCCGGCCGAGTTCCCACAGCTGGAGGTCGGAGATGGCGTTGACCGACCATTCCACTCCGGTGATCCCGTCGCGTGCGGCGACGTACTGCTTGCCCTGCCACAGGGGCAGGACGGGTACGTCCTCGGCGACGATGTCCTGCATCTCCGTGATCGCGGGCACGGCGCCGTTGCGGTCGGCCGCGCGGCGCGATTCGGGGATGAGCCTGGTGCGCACCGCGGTGTTGGCGTACGGCGTGCCCAGGAAGTTGTCCTGCTCCAGGAAGGGGGCGAGGAAGTTGTCGGCGTCCGGGTAGTCGGGGAACCAGCCGAGGCCGTAGGCGGCGTAGTCGCCCTTCTTCTGGGCGGGGCGGAAGTCGCCCCACTCGTTGCCCTGGACGGTGATGTCGAACAGCTGGGTGGAGTTCAGCTGGGCCTTGAGGGCCTCGAACTCGGCGGCGGTGCCGTCGCCGTAGTGGTCCGTGGTGTAGTTCAGGGTCAGCTTGACGGGCGTCTTGACCCCGGCGGCCTTGAGCAGCTCGGCGGCCTTGGCGGTGTTGGCCTCGCCGTACTTGTTGTAGAAGGAGTTGACGTGGCCGGGCACGGCGGTGGGGACCAGCGAGTAGAGGGGCTGGGCCGCCTTCCCGTAGACCTTGGAGATGACGTTGTTGCGGTCGACGGCGGCGGCGAGGGCCTGGCGCACGGCCTTGTTGTTGACGGCCGGGGCGTCGGTGTTGAAGCCGATGTAGCGGATCTCCAGGCCGGGCATCGGGGTCAGCTTGACGCCCTTGGGCGGCTGCTTGGCGAACTCGGTGATCTGGGCGGGCGACAGGGTGCGGGAGACCACGTGGATCTTTCCGTCGGTGAGCGCCTTGCCCATGGCGGCGGAGTCGGCGAAGGTGCGCAGCTCGACCTTGTCGTTCTGCGGCTTGATGTCGCCCTTGTAGTGCGGGTTCCTGGTGAAGACGGCCCGGACGAGGTGGTTGTCCTTGACCTCGGCCTTCATCGTGTAGGGGCCGGAGCCGTCGACGGCGAAGCCGGGACGCAGCTTCCTGGCGTCGTAGCTCTTCGCGCTGACGATGCCGGCGGCGGGGGTGGCCAGCTTGTACGGGAAGGTCGCGTCGGCGGTCTTGAGGTGGAAGACGACGGTGTCGGCGCCCTTGGCCTCGACGGTGTCGAGGGTGGAGAGCAGGGAGGAGGGGCCGTTCTCGTCCTTGATCGCGAGGACGCGGTCGATGGAGAACTTGACGTCCTTGGCGGTGACCGGGTCGCCGCTCGCGAACTTCAGGCCGGGCCGCAGGGTGCAGCGGTAGCTCTCGTTGCCGGTGTCGGTGAAGCGGCAGTCGGAGGCGGCTTCGGGGACGGGCTGGCCGCCGCCGCGCGGGGTGCGCACGAGCGTCTGGACGGTCTGGCGCAGGATGTTCCAGGCGCCGGCGTCGTAGGCGTACGCGGGGTCGACGGGGGCGGGGGCGTAGTCGGCTGCCTCGAACCGGTCGGTGGTACCGACGACGATCGCTCCGGACGCTGCTCCTCCGCCGCTCGCGCTGCCGCACGCGGACAGCGCGGGGGTGAGCAGGCCGATCGCGGCCGTCAGCACCATGGTCTTGCGGTTCATGCTGGAAGTACTCCCTCACCCGGCACTTGTTCAAAGCGGCGTAGAGGGCACTGCGCGGCGGTCGCCCGTTCGGGGCGGAACGATCGGGCCGGTGTTTGACGATCGGTCCACGCTCGTACCGGCGCAGGGGTGTGCGTCCGGTGCGGCAAGGTGCGTGCGGAGTGCCCGCGTCGACATTAGTGGCCTGGGGCGGGATGGCTGGAACTGGCAGGAGTTGGGGTGTAATCGCACCGTGATGGGTGCGGACTTACCGCTTATGCCGGAGTCCTCGCAGATGCGGTCAGGAGATGATCAAACCGGACACAAGGGAAGCCCCCGGAGCCTGTGGACGGGCTGGACGGGGGCTTGGCGGGTGACCAACGTCACCCGGGTGGACACGGATGAGGAGGATGGAATTCCGGCCTCCGGCGCGGATGGCGGAAGATCCTCTCGTCGGACCTCCGTCTCACCCCCGTACCGTTCGGTACGGAGCGTGCGCGCTCAGTTCATCGGAGTGATGAGGGAGCGCAGGAAGGGGAGGTTCACTTCCTCGAGCGAGCGCACGATGGTGCGGCCGGGGGCGGGCTCGATCCCGCCGACGGAGGGGATGGCCACGACGCGGCAGCCGGCGGCCTCTGCGGCGGCGACACCGGTGGCGGTGTCCTCGATCACGGCGCAGCGCGAGGGGTGCGCGCCGAGGGTGGTGGCGGCGATCAGGTACGGGTCGGGGTGGGGCTTGGTGCGGGGCACCTCGTCGCCGGCGACCGTCAGCGTGAAGCGGTCGCGGCCGAGGGTGCGCAGCACGTGGTCGATGACGCGGCGGTGGGAGGCCGACACCAGGGCGGTGGGCACGTTGTGCCGCGCCAGCTCGCTCAGCAGGCGCTCGGCGCCGGGCATCAGGGGGACCCGGTCGGCGATGCGGGCCTCGAAGCGCTCGTTGAGCAGGACGCTGAGCTCGGCGAGGCCGATGGCGGCGCCGGTCGCCTCGATCAGGAAGGCGGCGCTGCGGCTCATGGGGCCGCCGACGACCACGTTCCGCCAGGACTCCTCGAGGCTGTGGCCGAGCTCGCGGAAGATCTGCTCCTCGATCTCCCACCAGAAGCCCTCGGTGTCGACGAGGGTGCCGTCCATGTCCAGCAGCACTGCCTGCAGAGCGTGCCCGTCGGCCGTGCGGGTGACGGATGCGGGAACGGTGCTGGTCATGCGGGCGCCTCTCTGGGGGACGACAAGGCCGGCCACCTCGACCCGCGGGAGCATCCCCTCGGGAACAGGTGACCGGCCTGTACGGGACCGACCAGTGTACGCCGGTCCGTATCAGCGTGCGTTGAAATACTTCGCTTCGGGGTGGTGAATCACCAGGGCGTCCGTGGACTGCTCCGGATGGAGCTGGAACTCCTCCGAGAGGTGGACGCCGATCCGCTCCGGCTGGAGGAGGTCGGCGATCTTGGCCCGGTCCTCCAGGTCGGGGCAGGCGCCGTAGCCGAGGGAGAAGCGGGCGCCCCGGTACTTCAGGTCGAACATGTCCTCGACCTTGTCGGGGTCCTCGCCGCCGAAGCCGAGCTCCGCGCGGACCCGCGCGTGCCAGTACTCGGCGAGGGCCTCGGCGAGCTGGACGGACAGGCCGTGCAGCTCCAGGTAGTCCCGGTAGGAGTCGGACTCGAAGAGCTTGGCGGTGGCCTCGCCGATCTTCGAGCCGACGGTGACCACCTGGAGGCCGACGACGTCGGTCTCGCCGGACTCCTCCGGGCGGAAGAAGTCCGCGAGGCACAGGCGCCGGCCACGGCGCTGGCGCGGGAAGGTGAAGCGGGTCCGCTCGTTGCCCTGCTCGTCGAGGATGATGAGGTCATCGCCCTTGGAGACGCAGGGGAAGTAGCCGTAGACCACGGCCGCCTCCAGCAGGTTCTCGGTGTGCAGCTTCTCCAGGAGGCCGCGCAGGCGCGGACGGCCCTCGCTCTCGACCAGTTCCTCGTACGTGGCCCCGCCGGCGCGGGCCTGCTTCAGGCCCCACTGGCCCTTGAAGAGGGCGCCCTCGTCCAGCCAGGAGGCGTAGTCCTTGAGCGGGATGCCCTTGATCACGCGGGTGCCCCAGAACGGCGGGGTGGGGACGGGGTTGTCCACGGCCACGTCGGACCGGCCGCCGGGTTCCTGCGGCTCCTCCGCCTGGAGGGCCGGAGTGTCCCGCTTGGCCACGCGGCGCTGCTTCAGCTCGGGCAGGCTCGCGCCGGGGACGCCGCGCTTGACGGCGATGAGGGCGTCCATCAGCCGCAGGCCCTCGAAGGCGTCGCGGGCGTAGCGGACCTCGCCCTCGTAGAT
>NZ_JBEZKZ010000070.1:29395-37648 GCF_040651895.1 Streptomyces sp. NPDC048352 | reverse complement strand
GCTCCTGTGCCTCGGCATCGGCCTGCTCACCCTGACCGCGCCCAGGCGCCCGCGCTTCGCCCAGCTGGCCTTCCTGGTCGTCGCCGCCTTCATCCGGTCAAGGGCGTCCGCAAGGTCACCGCCCAGGCCATGGTCGGCTCCGCCTTCACCGCGCCCCACGTCACGGAGTTCATCACCCTCGACGTGACCCGCACGATGAAGCTGGTCCAGGAGCTGAAGGAGGACCCGGACCTCGCGGGCCTGCGGATCAACCCGCTTCTCCTGATCGCCAAGGCCGTCCTCATCGCCGTCCGCCGCAACCCGGAGGTCAACGCCTCCTGGGACGAGGCGGCCCAGGAGATCGTGCTCAAGCACTACGTCAACCTGGGCATCGCGGCGGCCACCCCGCGCGGGCTGATCGTCCCGAACATCAAGGACGCCCACGCCAAGAGCCTGGCGGAGCTGTCGACGGCCCTGTCCGAGCTGGTCGCCACGGCCCGCGACGGCAAGACCTCCCCGGCCGACATGCAGAACGGCACCCTCACCATCACCAACGTCGGCGTCTTCGGCGTCGACACCGGTACGCCCATCCTGAACCCCGGCGAGTCCGCGATCCTCGCGGTCGGTGCGATCAAGCTCCAGCCGTGGGTCCACAAGGGCAAGGTGAAGCCGCGCCAGGTCACCACCCTGGCCCTGTCCTTCGACCACCGCCTGATCGACGGAGAGCTCGGCTCGAAGTTCCTCGCCGACATCGCGGCGGTACTGGAACACCCGCGCCGGCTGGTCACCTGGTCGTAGCGCGCACGCCGCACCGCCGACGGCCGGTCCCCGCCCCGGGGGCCGGCCGTCGGCGTCCGCGCCCCGCGGAGCCGGCCCCGCCTTACGGGGCTCCCGCCCCGCCTCCCCCGACCGGCCGGCAAAACCGCTGGTCCGGGCGGTGGCCGGATGTGATCATCAGCGGGATGAGATTCAGCGCTGCCACCGCAGACCCCGCCGCCCTCGACCGCGCCCTGGCCCACCCGGCCGACGGCCCCGTCGCCGCCCTCACCCCCGACCGGATCCGCGAGGAGTTCGCCGGGAACCGGATGCGCCCGGAGTGGACCTGGTTCGCCGAGGACGACGACGGCCGCGTCCTGGCCCGCGCCCTGTGGTGGGGGCGCTCCGACAGCGAACGGCCCGTGGCCCTGGACTGCCTCCAGGTCCGTTCCGCGGTCGACGACCCGGCCGCCCTGGCCGCCGCCCTGCTGAAGGCCGGCCACACCGCCTTCGGCGAGCGCCCCGGCTACAACGTCTCCCTGCCCCGCGACTGGCGGGCCCGCCCCGGCCTCGCGGAGGCGGTGGCCTGGCGGCAGGAGGCCGCGCGCCGGGCGGGCCTGACACGGGAGATCGAGCGGCTGCGCTACGAGTGGACCCCGGCCGCCGGCACCGCGCGGCCCACCGGGAAGCTCGTCTTCCGGGAGGGGAGCGACGAGGAGTTCCTCGACGCCTTCGTCCGGCTCTCCCGCGGCAGCCTCGACCTGGCCACCCAGGACGAGCTGCGCACCCTGACGGAGGAGCAACTCGCCCGTGAGGACCTCGCGTTCTACCGCGACTGCCCCGGTGAGCGTTCCTGGTGGCGCCTGGCCCACCTGCCCGACGGCACCCTCGCCGGGATGGCGATCCCCTCCGCGACCCCCTACCACCGCAACGTCGGCTACCTCGGCGTCGTCCCCGAGCAGCGCGGCAAGGGCCTGATCGACGAGATCCTCGCCGAGATCACCCGCTTCCACGCCTCCGAGGGGGCCGAGCGCATCACGGCGACCACCGACACCGTCAACCTCCCGATGGCCGCCGCCTTCGACCGGGCCGGCTACGAGGTCACCGAGATCCGCCTCGTCCTGGAGGCCCCGCCCGGGACGTGAGGCGGTAGCCTCCCGGGATGCCGATCGCCGAGCTGCAGGTGTGTTCCGTCGAGCAGGCCGACGTCACCGGCGGGGTGTGCCTCGTACGGTGCGTCGGCGGGGTGGCGCGGACCGGCCAGGTGTACGCGGCCGCGGAGTCGCGGGTCTGGCTGCGCGGGATCGAGCGGTACGGGCGCGACGTCGGCTCCTTCGACGCCGGCCACACGGCGCGGGTCCGCCTCGCGGGCGCCGTCGTCGCGCTGCTCAGCCGGGGCCAGGTACTGACCCGCGTACCGCCGGACGGGCACGGGCTGGCGGAACTGGAGGCCTGGCTGGCGACGGGGCCGCCGCTGACGGACGAGCCGTCTCCGCGGACCCTGCGCGTCCTCGCGGTGGCCGGGATGCAGGACGGCCGGCTGCCGGACGGGGTGCGGCTGCGCTGGGGCCGGCTGGCGGTGGCGGCGGCGTACCGCTGCGCGGCGGCGGAGGGCGCCCCGGACCTGGTGCGGGGGATCGAGCTGGCCTTCGTACGCGGCTACCTGATCCGGGAGTTCGGGCCGGGCAGGGGCGGCGACCCGGCGGCGCTGTGCCGGGAGGTGCTCGCGCTGACCGGCCTCACCCCGGCGCAGGCGGCCGCGCGGGCCCGCGTCTGGCGGGACCTGCCCCGGGCGGAGATCGTGCACCTGCGCCGGCTCAAGACCCTGCTGCGGTGGACGGACGCCGCCCGGCCCCACCTCCCGGACGGCGACCCGGCGGCGCGGGCGCTGGACGCCTGGTCGCGGGTCCGTCCAGAGCTGCCCTAGGGAGGGTCGCGGCGGGGGGCGTCATCCGGCCCGGTAGGCGCGCAGGAAGGCGGCGACCCCGCCCGTCAGCAGCCGGTCGTTCTCCTCTTCGGGCAGGGGCAGCAGGCCGTAGTGCGACTGCTGCACGATCTGGTGCGCGGACAGTGCCATCAGGTGGGCGCCCGCCAGTTCCGCGTCGCCGTGCACGTCGATCAGCCCGGCGGCGGCCAGGCCCGTCAACGCCTCGGCGAGCGCGGCGGCGACCGGGCGCGGGCCGGCGTCCTTCCAGGCCTCCAGTACTTCGGCCGGCACGTGGCCGACCTCGGCGTGGATGTGCCGGACCAGCGCGAAGTGGTCGGAGTGCTCGGACATCACGCCGACCATCGCGCGGGCGAGGGCCGTCAGGTCCCGCTCCAGGTTGTCCGGGTGGGGCGGGCGCGCGGGGTCGAGCAGGGCGTGCAGCCGGGCGGTCTGGGCGTCGCGCACCTCCGCGGAGGTCCAGGTGACGACGGTGGCGAAGAGCTCCGCCTTTCCGCCCGGGAAGTGGTTGTAGAGGGTCCGGGTGGAGACCCCGGCCGCCGCGGCGAGCGCGTCGACCGAGGCGCGTGCGTACCCCTCGCGGCCGAAGACCGCACAGGCCGCTTTCGCGAGGGCGATCCGTTTCGCCAGCTTCCGCGGCGGGATCTCAGGCGGTACCCCTTCTGCGCGGGCGTCGTTGCTGCCAGCCACTCCCGACCTCCTCCATTTTTTACAACGGGCGTTGCATTTTTTACAACGCACGTTGTAGTTTACCGGAAGCGGGGGCCGCACCGGGCGGCCGGTCCGCTGACCGAGGGGGATCATCATGTCTGCCGACGAAACAGCCGTGGACGAGACGCTGCGCGTGGCCGTCGTCATCGGCAGCGTCCGCGAAGGACGCCGCGGGCCCGCCGTCGCCGACTGGTTCCTGAGCGCCGCGGCCTCCCACGACACCGGCCTCCGGTTCGACGTCATCGACCTCGCCGAGGTCCCGCTCCCGCTCGCCATGCCCGACTGGGGCGGCACCCCGGACCCGACGGCCGCCGCCGTGCTGGCCGAGGTCGGCCCGCGCCTGGCCGCCGCCGACGCGTTCGTCATCGTCACCCCGGAGTACAACCACAGCTTCCCGGCCGCCGTGAAGAACCTCATCGACTGGCACCGCCCCCAGTGGCAGGCCAAGGCCGTCGGCTTCGTCTCGTACGGCGGGGTCAGCGGCGGCCTGCGCGCGGTGGAGCAGCTCCGGCTGGTCTTCGCCGAGATGCACGCCGTGACCGTACGCGACTCCGTGAGCCTGCACGGCCCGTGGTCCGGACTCGGCCCGGACGGCGTACCCCGCGACGCGGCCGTCACCGAGAGCGCCGCCAAGAACATGCTCGGCCAGCTCGACTGGTGGGGACGGGCGCTGCGGACGGCCCGCGCGACCCGTCCCTACGAGGGCTGAAGGGCCGGCGGAGATGACCACCGCACCCACCTCCGCCGCCCCCCGGGCGGCGACGCGCACCGAGTCCGGGGCGTTAGGCAGGACGATCACCGTCGTGATCACCGGATCGGTGATGTCGGTCCTCGACATGACGATCGTCAACGTGGCGCTCGGCCGGCTCTCCGAGGCGTTCCACGCCCCGCTGGAGACCATCCAGTGGACCGCCACCGCCTACACCCTCGCCCTCGCCGCCGTCATCCCGGCCGCGGCCTGGGCCATGGGCCGCATCGGCGCCAAGCGCACCTACCTGACCGCCCTCGTGCTCTTCACCCTCGGCTCCCTGCTCGCGGCCTGCGCGTGGGACGCCGCCAGCCTGATCGCCTTCCGCGCCGTGCAGGGGCTGGGCGGCGGACTGCTGATGCCCGTCGGCATGACCATGGTCATGCGCACCGCCGACCGGGCCCGGCTGGGGCGGGCGATGGCCCTGCTCGGGCTGCCGATCCTGGTCGGACCCGTCGCCGGCCCGATGCTCGGCGGCTGGCTGATCGACACCGCCTCCTGGGAGTGGATCTTCCTGGTCAACCTGCCCGTCGGGGCGGCCGCCCTGGTCCTCGCGGCGAAGCTGCTCCGCCCGGACGCCCCCGCCGACCCGGCGTCGGCGCCCCGGCTGGACGTGCCCGGGCTGCTGATGCTCTCCCCGGGCCTGGCCCTGCTGCTGTTCGGCCTGTCCCGGGGCGGCGAGGGCGGCGACTTCACCGCTCCGGGGGCGCTGCTGCCGACGCTGGCCGGCGCCGTGCTCGCCGCAGCCTTCGTACGGCGGGCGCTGAGGGTCCGCGAGCCGCTGCTGGACCTGCGGCTGCTGCGCGACCGCACCTTCGCCGCCGGGATCGCCGCCCTGGCGTTCTTCGTCTGCGGCTACTTCGGCTCGATGCTCCTCGCCCCGATGTACTGGCAGCAGACGCGCGGCATGAGCGCGAGCGCGGCGGGCCTGCTCGTCGCCCCGGCGGGGCTCGTCGTCGGCGTGACCATGCAGATCGCCTCGCGGCGCGTCGACCGCGGCTCGCCGCGCCGGCTGATCTCGGCCGGCGTCGCGGTGGGGGCCCTCGGCATGCTGGCGAGCGCCCTGCTGACCGGCACCGACGGGGTACCGGCCTGGCAGGTCGTGGGCGCGGCCATGGTGATGGGCGTGGGCGCCGGAATGGTGCTGATGCCGACGATGACCACCGCGAGCCGTGACCTGCCGGCGGAACGCGTGGCCGCGGCGAGCACCGCCCTCGGCATCAACTCCCAGCTGTGGGCGTCGGTCGGGACCGCGCTGCTGTCCGTGGTCCTCGGCTCCACAGGGCTGAACCCGGCCGGCTTCCGCCTCGCGCACGGCGTCGCCGCGGTGCTGCTGGCGCTGGCCGTGATCCCGGCACTGCGGCTGCCGGGGCGGCGCTAGTCCCAGGGGAGGTTGAGGTACGGGCTCGCCGGATCGGTGGTCAGGGTGAGGTGGGTGGCGAGCGAGGAGCCGTACCAGCGCCCGAACTCCTCCTCGTCGAAGTGCAGGCACCGCCCCAGCGCGTACCCGGCGGAGAACTCCGCCCACGAGCGGTACGCCCCGCGGGCCGCCCCGCCCGCCCGGAGCACGGCGCGCTCGGCGTCCTCCAGGGTGCCGTAGCGGGTGGCGAGGCCCCAGCGGGCCATCTGGGAGGCGCGGCCGAGGTCCCAGGCGTGCACCGACCGCACCCAGCCGTCCTCGGGGAGCAGCCCGTCGGCGCGGAAGCGCTGCTCGTAGCGGGCGATCCGGCCGATGAGCCGGCGCACCCCGGCGATCTCCCCCTCGACCTCGGCGACGGGCCGCGGAGCGGCGACGGTCACGCCGTCGGGGGTGAGCTGCGGCTCGGCGGCCCGCTCGGCACCGCGGCGCAGGCTCGCCTCGGCGGCGCGCCGCCAGTGCTCGACGTCGACCGGGCCGGCGAAGTCGGCGGCGATGACGCGGCGCACGCGGAGCGCGTACTCCCAGACGGGGCTGACGATCTCGGCGTTCAGCATCTGCCGGAGCACGCGGAGCCAGCCCGCGCTGTCGGTGACGCCCCAGGACGTGCGCAGCCGCTCGCGCTCACGGGTGTAGCCGTTGCCGTGGTGGGCGAGGGCGTTCCAGAACTCCCCGTTGGAGACGGCGAGGTGGGCGCCGACGGCCAGCCCGTGCGCGACGGGGCCGTGCAGCGGGCCGCCGGTGTGCAGGGCGTGCACGGAGCCGGGGGCCAGGCCCCAGGTGGGGGCGGCGTCCCAGTGCGCGCGCCAGCGGGCGCGGTCGGCGGGGGTGGTGGTCAGGTACGCCTCGGCGGGCGTGCCGGGGTTCACGGCGAGGTGGGCGGGGTCCCGGTCGTCCCAGGCGTGGGCGAACCAGGCGAGGCTCTGGCGCAGGAACACCGTGTGCGGGTCGGGGGCGGGCAGCATGCCGCGGGTGTAGACGGCGAGGCCGGCGGGGCCGGGATGGAAGCGGGCGGCCCGCGGATCGGCGTCGACCTGGGCGCGGGGCTGGGGCAGGAACAGCTCGGCGCGGGCGAGGGCGTCGAGGTACGCGGTCCAGTCGCCGCGGGCCTTGGCCCCGTACAGCTCCCTCTCGATCGCACTCGGCGCGGTCCAGCCATCCATACGGGGGACCCTATACGGGCCCCGGGAGCGCGCACTCGGCCCATACGGTCTTCCCGACCACCAGCCGTGAGGCCCCCCAGCGCCGGGCGACGGCGGCCACGACGTGGAGCCCCCGCCCGTACGCCTCCTCGTCGGTGACCGCTCGCGGCTCGGGCCACCGCTCGCCTTTCGGATCGGTGACCGCGACGCGGAGCACTGCTCCGTGGAGCTGCACCTCGACCCGCAGGTACCGGTCCCGCACGGAGCCGTGGAGCAGCGCGTTGGTGACGAGCTCGCTGGTCACGAGCGCCACGTCGGCGGCCACCCGCGGCTCCCCCCACGCCACGGCGAGCCACGCGGCCCACCGCCGGGCGGCGGGGACGGAGTCCTGCCGCGGCGGGTAGTGGCGTACGCCGTAGCGGGTGAGGGTGTGCTCGGTGGTCATGGCACCTCCTGATCGGGCGGTGGCTCTGCCGGTGCCGTGGTGCGGGCATGCCGGTGCACTTCCGCCAACTGATGCTGCGCGGTGAGCAGTTCATTACCGACCGTAGGGGTGTTCCCGGTGAACCGGCAAGCTCTTCCGGAGATATCTATCCCCAGGGAGTAGTTGTGTCCGGTCTGCCGCACGGTGAAGACTGCTCCGGGTACGAGGAGGTGGACCAAGTGCCCACGGACAACCGGGTGTCGACGGTGCTGGCCAGGCGTCTGGGCGGAGAGCTGTTGCGCTTGCGCGACGCCGCCGGCCTGACGCAACCACAGGCGGCTCAGGTGCTGAGCGCGACCGCAGCCAAGATCGCCAAGATGGAACGCGGCTGGGTGCCGTTCCGGGATCCCGACATCGTGGCGTTGTGCAAGCTGTACGGCGTGACGGACGAGGCCGCCGTGGCCAACCTGCTGTCACTGGCCAAGCTGGACCGCGAACGTCGCAAGGCCAAGGGCTGGTGGCAGCACATGCCCATGGTGGGCGGCTTCGGCGAGTACATCGCGATGGAGGAGGTCGCCACGCGCATCCGCACGTGGCAGCCCGCCCTCATCCCAGGACTCCTCCAAACCCCCGAGTACATCAGGGCCTTGGGCGTCACCTCGAACTGGTCGCACCCGGATGAGATCGAGGCGCTGGTGACCTCGCGGGTCCAGCGACAGGCGCGCCTGCGGGGCGAAACGCCGATGGAGCTGCACGCGGTTCTCTGGGAGGCGGCCCTGCGCCATCAAGTGGGCAGCGCCGAGGTGATGCGGACACAGCTCGACCACCTGGTGGAGATGGCGAACCTCCCCCATGTCCACGTGCAGGTGCTGCCCTTCCTTGCGGGTAGGCATCACGGGGCCAAGGGCTCCTTCAGCATCCTTTCGTTCGCCGAGCCCGGCGCACTGGACGTGTCCTACGCGGAGGCCATCGGCTCTACCCTGTGGGCAGAAGGGGCGGAAGCCAATGCGGCCTACGCCACTGTGTTTGATCGGGACGCACGGCTGAGCCTTGCGCCGCACGACTCCGCGAACCTGATCGAGGCGATCCGTAAGGGTGTGTAGGACCGTGAGGCAGTTCGAGTTCGTGAAG
>NZ_JBEZKZ010000070.1:0-29296 GCF_040651895.1 Streptomyces sp. NPDC048352 | reverse complement strand
ACGCACGGCTGAGCCTTGCGCCGCACGACTCCGCGAACCTGATCGAGGCGATCCGTAAGGGTGTGTAGGACCGTGAGGCAGTTCGAGTTCGTGAAGTCCAGCTACAGCGACGACCAGGCCAACAGCGAATGCGTCGAGGTGGCCACGAACGTGCCCGGCACGGTCGCGGTCCGGGACAGCAAGCAGGCCGACGGCCCGGTCATCCAGGTCACCCCCACCGCGTGGGCGGCCTTCGCGGGGTCGCGTTGAGCGCCGGGACGACCGTCTACTGGCGGCCCGGCTGCGTCTTCTGCATGAAGCTCTGGACGCAGCTCCGGCTGACCGGCACGCCGTACCGGCCCGTCAACATCTGGCGGGACCCGGACGCGGCGGCCTTCGTCCGCAGCGTGAACGACGGCAACGAGACCGTGCCCACCGTCCGGGTCGTCGCCCCCTCCGGTACGGAGACGGTCATGACCAACCCGAGCCTGGCCCAGGTCCGCGCGGCCATGGCGGCCTGACTCCCCTCCCGGCCCGGTCAGTCGTGCCGCGGTGCCGTCGGTTTGTGGCCCGGGTAGACGTGGTCCGGGGTGACGATGGAGGTGACGGCCTCGCCGAACAGGGTGCTGGGTTCCTGGCCGTCGTGCAGGACGTCGGTGTTGAGGATGACCACCAGCGTGGCCCGCTCCTCCGGGAGGTACACGCCGAGGCTCTCGTAGCCGGGGAGCGAGCCGTTGTGGCCGATCCAGCCCTGGACGTCGAACAGGCCCAGGCCGTAGCCGGCGCCCGGGATGCCGACGGAGGTGGTCTTCAGGCGCTGCGCCTGCGTCGCGGGCTTCAGCAGGGTGCCCGTGGCGAGGGTCTTGGCCCAGCTGCGCAGGTCTTCGAGGTCGGAGATCATCGCCCCGGCGGCCCACGCCCAGGAGGGGTTCCAGTCCGTCGCGTTCACGATGTCCCCGGAAGCCGACTGGTCGGTGTAGCCCTGCGCGTGCGGGGAGGGGAAGGCGGCGCTGGTCGGGAAGAGCGTGTGGTGCAGCCCCGCGGGCTCGATGACCTGCTCCTTGATCACCTCCTGTAGCGGCCGGCCCGTGACCTTCTCGATGACCAGGCCGAGCAGGACCAGGTTGGTGTTGGAGTACTCGAACTCGGCGTTCGGCGCGAAGTTCACCGGGTGCCTGAACGAGTAGTCCAGGAGCTGCCGGGGTGTGAAGGGGCGGGTGCCCCCGGTGGTGAGCGCCTTGTCGAAGGCGTCGTCCTCGCTGTAGTTGAAGAGCCCGCTGCGCATGCCGGCCAGCTCGCGCAGGGTGATGCGGTCGCCGTTCGGGACGCCGGAGACGTACCTGCCGATGGGGTCGTCCAGGCCGGCCTTGCCCTGGTCGACCAGCCGCAGGAGGGCGGTGACGGTGAAGGTCTTGGTCTGGCTGCCGATGCGGGTGTAGAAGTCGGTCCGCATCCGCGCACCCGTCTCCTTGTCGGCCACGCCGAACGTCTTCACGTAACTGCCCTTGCCCGGCGCCCACAGCCCGACGATGACGCCTGGCACCTTCGCCTCGCGCAGGGTGTTCCGGATCGCCGCGTCGAGCTTCGCGGCGACGGCGGGGGTGAGCTCCGGGAAGTCCCGGTCCCCGGGGTCCGGTGAGGGGGCCGCGGCGGTGGGGCGGGCCGCGTCGGGAGATCCGTACGCGTGGCCGGCGGCGGCGGGGGCGAGGAGCACACCGGCGGCGGCCACGGCCGTGCAGGCCCGGCGGAGCCGGATACGGGCGGTCGGCGTCACGGCACGGCCTCCTGTCGTCCGAGGACCCCGAGCCGTCCCCAGCGTAGGGCCGCCCCGCCCCGGCCGCGCGGCGAGCCGTACGGGCGGCGTGGTGCGGGACGGCGTCCGCGCGGGGGTGGCCGGATGTGCCCGGCCGGGGCGGGTCTGCTCAGTAGGGTGGTCCGACCAGGGCAACTCGGCTTCTGCAGGGGGCGGTTATGCGCGGTGGAGCGGTCGCTGTGGTCGGCGGGAGCATCGCGGGGTGCGCGTTCGCGTCCGCCGCGGTGCGGGCCGGGGCCGAGGAGGTCGTCGTGCTGGAGCGCACGCGCGGGCGGCTCGCGGACCGCGGGGTCGGGCTGTGCGTGCACGACGAGCGCGCCGCCGAGCTGGCCGCCGCCGGGGCGCTGCCCGGCGGGATCCCCGCGCACCGGCTGCTGCGGCGGCGGTGGGTGGTGCGGGACGCGGAGGCCGGGCCCGGCGGGCGGGTCGTGTGGGAGCAGCCGTTCCCGTTCCACTCGTACCACTGGGGTCTGCTGTGGCGCGGGCTGCGCGGGGCGATGCCGGACTCGGTGGTGTACCGGCAGGGCGTGGCCGTGGCGGCCGTGGCCGGGGACGGGGACGCGGCCGAGGTCCGGCTCGGCGACGGCTCCGTCGAGCGGTACGAGCTGGCCGTCGGCGCCGACGGGTACCGGTCGGTGGTGCGGGAGGCGGTGGCTCCGGGGGCGCGGCCGCACTACGCCGGGTACGTGTGCTGGCGCGGGAACGTCGACGCCGGTCTGCTGGACGGGGCCGGGTCCTTCCCCGAGGCGGTGACCACCGTGTGCTTCGACGGCGGGAGCTGCGTCGTCTACCGCATCCCGGGTCCGGACGGGCCCCGGGTGAACTGGGTGCTCTACGCTCCGCCCCCGCGGGGCGGCGGGCTGCGCTTCGACGACCCGACGAGCTTCCCGCCGGGCGCGCTGACCCCGGAACTCCTGCACCACCTCCGGGCGTTGCTGGAGCGGGAGTTCCCGCCGTACTGGGGCCGGGCGCTCGCGCTGACCGACTCGGCGGACACCTTCGTGCAGCCCATCTACGACCTGGAGACCGCGAGCACCACCGCCGGCCGGCTGCTGCTCGCCGGGGACGCGGCCACGGTGGTGCGGCCGCACAACACCAGCGGCGCCGCCAAGGCGCTCCAGGACGCCACCGCCTTCGGCGCCGCGTGGGCCCGGGCGGGCACGTGGGAGGAGCTGCTGCGCGACTACCAGGCGGCCCGGGGCGCGGCCGGCCGGGAACTGGTCGCGCTGGCACGCCGGTTGGGGCGTGCGCAGGTGGAACGGACCCCGCGGTGGGGCGGCATGAGCCGGGCCGAGGCGGAAGCGTGGTGGCAGGCCCAACTGGCAGGCGCCCCGGGCATCGGCGGCCAGGCCCTGCCCCGCTGAGGGTCCCCACCCGCCGGACCGGGCCGCGCCCCACCCAGGCCCGCCGCAGCTGGCCGGTCAGTCGTCCGCTGCCACCAGGAGGGTCAGGCGGCCCGCCGTGCGGTCCACGAGGACGAACTCGTGGAACTCGCCGTGCACGCCGCCCCAGTCGTGGAAGTCGCCCTCCCCGACCCCCGTCAGGGCGTAGACGGCGTCGGCCGCCGCCACGCGGTCGAACACCTCCCGCCGCAGATCCGCCCCCAGTTCGGCGGGCACGGCGTCGTACCGGTCCGCCCACTCCCGCAGGACCCGCGCGGCCCGCTCCCGGCCGAAGGCCTCGTACGCGCCGGGGGTGATCAGCCGGCGCCAGTACGGGCCGTGCCTGCGCCCCCGCGGCAGCACCCCGCCCCCGGCGTAGTCGTCGCGGAACTGTTCGTGCCCGATCAGCGCGGCGAGCAACCGCCCGTCCCCGGCGGGCTCGGCGGGCAGCCGCAGGTGCTTGGCGTCGACCCACCGGCGGCCGTGCGACCACCGGTCCTCGCAGCCGTACTCCCGGAAGTCGAGGAAGGCGCCGCCCTCATGCGTGAGCGTCCCGTCCACGGCGTGCAGCCGCTCCAGGGCCGCCTCCAGACGGGCCGCGTCCACCGCGTCCTTCGGCCGGCGCGGGCGCTCCGGCACCCAGACCGGCATCATGCGCTTGATCTCGATCTGCGCCTCGGGTGACACCACCCGGCATTCCAGCCCGCCGAGCCGCCCCGGCTCCACCCCGTCCAGCATCCCCTCCGGCCAGGCCGTGCCCGCCCAGGGCCCGCCCGCGGCCACCACCCGGCCGCCGTCCCCCCGCGCGACCAGGGCGAAGCTCAGCTCCTCGCCGTCCCGTACGAGGTCCACCTGCTGGTCGTCCGCGCGGCGGACCTCGTACCCGCGGGCCACGAGGCGCTCCCGCAGATCCTGCGCGTCCCGGGCCCAGGCGAACCAGTCGACGTCCTCGTGCTCCCGCGTGATCCCGCCGAGCCAGAAGTCCATGGCCCAGCCGCCCCGCAGCCAGACCTCCAGGCCCAGGCCGCAGACCTCCTCGATCATCGCCAACTGCCGCCGGCCGCGTCCGTCGTCCATGCGCGAACCGTACGACCCCCGTGCCACCGCGCGACCGTGCGGACCCCCTTGACGGGCCCGGGGCGCGGGGAGACGCTCCCCGGGCTCACGACCGCGGGTGGCAGCTGGGGGGCCGGGGATGCCGGAGGAGTCTGTGCAGACGGTGGGGGAGCTGCGGGCGCAGCTCGCGGCGCAGGGGGCGCGCTGGACCGTCAGCGAGCACCTGGCGGACTCCGAGCCCGTGCCGAGACCCGCCCTCGGCCTGGAGCCCGGCACCCGCCTGACGCCCGCCGCGGACGCCGGCCCCGTCGACCTGCGGGCGCTCGTCGGCCGGGAGAGCGGCAACCCCCACCTGACCCGCCGCCGCGCCGCCCACGGCCTGCTGCCCGGTACCGGCGCGGCCGGCGCCGGCCGGCCCGCCGCGGTGGACTGGCGCAACCGCTGGGGCTGGCCCTGGCTGACCAAGGTCAAGGACCAGAACCCCTGCGCCTCCTGCTGGGCCTTCGCCGCGGCCGGCCTGGTCGAGTCGATGGCCCGGATCGAGCACGACGTATGGGCCGCCCGCTCCGAGGGCGACGTCCACGACGGGCTGAAGTCGCCCTGCGGGCAGGGCGGCGACCCGGAGACCGCCCTCGACTGGATCCGGGAGAACGGCGGCCTCGCCGACCCGGACTGCTGGCCGTACAGCCCGCCGCCCCCCGGCCTGCCCGCCGAGCGGCGCGACGCCTGGCGCGCCGAGTACACGCCCGGCTGGGACCGCTCGGGCCGTACCGTCCGGATCACCGGCCACGTGCGCCTCGGCGACGTCGAGCAGCAGAAGGCGTGGCTGGACGCGGTCGGCCCGCTGATCGCCTGCTTCGACGTGTACGACGACTTCTTCGGGCTGGGCTCCGGCGTCTACCACCGCACCAGCGACCGGCTCGCGGGCGGCCACTGCGTCCTGGTGGTGGGCTATGACGACGCGGCCGGCTGCTGGCTGTTCAAGAACTCCTGGGGGCCCGGCTACCACGTCGGCGGCTACGGCCGGATCGCCTACGGGGAGGCCGGCATCGACCACTGGGCCAAGTACGGCCTGCACGGCACCGACATCGACCCCTGGAGCAAGCGCCGCCTGCACGCCGGCAGCGTCTACGAGAGCGGCAACGGCCGCTCCCACCGCAACTTCGAGATGGCGGCGACCGCGGGCGGCGGCCGCCTGCAGCACTGGTGGCGCGAGGGCGACGCCCCCTTCGCCTGGTCCCGCGGCCGGACCTTCGCCTGCGACGCCTCCGGCCAGCCCGCCTTCACCGGCACCAGCTACAACCGGAACATGGAGTCGCTGCACGTCACCACCGGCGGCCGGCTGCGCCACTGGTACTACGAGCAGTCCGTCGGCGTCTGGCGCGACGGCGGCGCCTTCGGCCCGGGGGACGCCGCCCTCGGCTCGACCCCGGCGTTCATCCAGAGCGACTACGGCCGGCCGGGCAACTTCGAGGTGGTGGTCCGCACCGCCGACGGCCGCCTGAACCACTGGTGGCGGATCAACGGCGCCCCCTGGACATGGAACGACGGCGGCCGCTTCGCCTCCGGCATCGCGCACTTCGGCCCCGCCCTGGTGCAGACCCGCTCCCGCACCCTCGACCTGGTCGCCGCCCGCACCGACGGCCGGATGCAGCTGTGGTGGCGCGACGACCCGAACGGCTTCGTCTGGCGCGCCGGGGAGGTCTTCGGCAGCCGCGCCGGCTCGGCGCCCTGCATGATCGAGGGCCAGTACGGGGCCGCCGACGAGGACACCGCCGGGAACTACGAGCTGTGCGTGGCCGTCGACGGCGGCCGCGTCGAGCACTGGTGGCGGGGGAACGCGGCCGGTGCCCCCTGGACCCGCAGCGCCGTCTTCGGGCACGACGCGGTGGCCGTCACCGGGATGCTCCAGGGCAGTTTCGGGTTCAACCTGGAAGTCCTCGTCCTGCGCACCGACCGCCTGCTCCAGCACTACTGGCGCGACGGCGCGGGCTGGCACGAGGGGGCGGTGATCGGCCCGGCGTGAGGGCGGGCGGCGAGCACGAGGCGGACGGAGGCGGCCGGTGGAGGTGCGCGAGATCGCACTCGGCGCCGGGGAGTCGTACGAGCTGCGGCTCACCGGGCGCGGGGCGCGCGGGTACGTGTGGACCTGGCAGGTCACCGGGAACGCCGACGCCGTCTCCGTGAGCGAGGCCGCGCCGCCGCCCGCGCAGACCCTGCCCGGCGCCCCGCTGGAGCGGGCGTACGTGGTCCGCGGCCGCAGCCCGGGCGGCCGGGCCCGGATCCGCTTCGCGCAGATCCGCCCGCCCTACCCGCAGGAGGCCCCGTACGACGAGTTCGTGCTGGAGGTGGAGGTCACCGCGGCCACGGGCGCGCCCTGAGCCCCGGGCCGCAGCCCCTTGAGCCCTGGGCGGTCACCGCCGCACCCCCAGCACCCGGTGCTGCACGGCTTCCAGCGGGCCCCGCTCGAAGCGCCGCAGCCACAGCCGGGAAGCGGCCACCAGGGTCAGGCTCACCGCCGCCCACAGGCCCATCACCCACCAGGGCCCGCTGCCTCCGAGCCGCTCCGCCAGGCCCAGCCCGACGCCGTAGCAGAGCAGGACGCACAGCAGGTTCTGGCCGACGTAGCAGGACAGGGCGGTGCGGCCGACGGAGCCGAGCGCCGCGGCGCCGGGGACGGCGAACCGGTCGAGGGCCCACCCGATCAGCCCGATGTAGCCGATCGCGACCAGCGGGGCGATGCAGTAGCGGCCCAGCACGAAGAAGTCGGGGCCGCCGAGCGCGGCGGCGGCGCCCAACGGCAGCCCGAGGCCGAGGCCCCAGGCGGCCATCCGGCCCCGGATCCGGCGTCCGCCCGCGGTCGGGGCGAAGGCGCCGGCGCGGTGGAGGCGGACGCCGAGGAGGAAGAGGAAGACCAGCAGCCCGAAGGTGAAGACGGGCTCGATGCGCAGCCCGAGGGCGTGGTCGAGCCGGAAGCCGATCTGCTCGGCCCAGCTGCCGTGCGCGTAGAGCCGGACGGCCGACGCGTCCACCGCCTTCGGCGCGTGGTCCGGGGTGAGCACGTCCCCGAGCGTCACCAGGCCGGTCAGGGCCAGGTGCACTCCGGCCGCGCCCCACATCACGGCCCGCCGCACCCGCTCGGAGCGGGCCAGCAGCCAGGCCACCAGCAGGGCGGTCACCGCGTACCCCATCAGGACGTCCCAGGCGAAGACGAGGACGAAGTGGACGGTGCCCTCCAGGAAGAGGAACGCGGCCCGCCGCGGGTACCGTCCGGGCCACCGCTCGCCGCGGCGGGCGGCGGAGTCGTACTGGATGGCCAGGCCCACGCCGAACAGGACCGTCAGCAGGGAGAGGAACTTCCCGTCGGCCAGGAAGCGGAAGACGGCCTCGGCGACGGTGGCGGCGGACGGGTCGGCGAGGGGGTCGGGCAGGTGCATGCCGCCCTGGAGGACGCTCCACTCGGAGCCGGGCGAAGCGAAGATCCACACGTTGGTCATGAGCGTGCCGAGGACGGCGGCGCCGCGCAGGACGTCGAGCAGGGGCAGCCGGGCGGCGGTCGCGTCGGCCCGGGGTGGGAGGAGGGTGTCGGCCATGTCCCCAGCGTCCCGGCGGCGGGGGCCCGCTTCGTCCTGCCCGTGGAGGAACACCGGCTACATCCTTCGATGCAGCCGCCCGTGGCCGGCGTCCACATCGCGGACACGACGGATCGTTGCACCGCTCATGTATCTATCCTGTGCGCATGCCATCCGCCACCCGTGTCGTCACGGCCGCCGACCGCGTCTACCGCCACGTCAAGCAGGGCGTCCTCGACCGCCGCTACGAGGGCGGCGTCCTCCTCACCGAGGGCGAGCTCGCCGTGGCCGTCGGCGTCTCCCGCACCCCGGTCCGCGAGGCCCTGTTGCGGCTGGAGACCGAGGGCCTGCTGAGGCTGTACCCGAAGAAGGGCGCGCTGGTGCTGCCGGTCTCCGCCCAGGAGATCGCCGACGTGGTCGAGACCCGGCTGCTGGTCGAGGAGTTCACCGTGCGCAGGGCCGTCCCGGCCCCGCCCGCGCTGCTGGACCGGCTCACGCTGCTGCTGGAGGAACTGCGCCGGTACGCGGCCCGGGGCGACCTCGCCGCGATGACGACCGCCGACCGGTGCTTCCACGCCGAGATCGTCCGCAACGCCGGCAACGAGATCCTCAGCCGGCTCTACGACCAGCTCCGCGACCGGCAGCTGCGCATGGGCGTGGCCCTGCTGCACGCCCACCCCGAGCGGGTGGAGCGGACGCTGGAGGAGCACGCGGAGATCCTGGAGGCCCTGCGCGCCGGGGACGCGGAGGCGGCCGCGGCGGCCGTACGCGGCCACGTCGGCCGGGTCGGAGCGCTCGTACGGGGGCGCGAGGCAGGCGCCGGGGGCGAGCGGTGACCGCCGATCCGCCGGGCGGCCGCAAGGCCGTCGCCGTCTGGTGCATAGGCGTCGCCGTCTACTTCGTCGCCGTCATCTTCCGCACCAGCCTGGGCGTCGCCGGCCTGGAGGCGGCGGACCGCTTCCACGTCAACGCCTCCGCCCTGTCCACGTTCTCCCTGCTCCAGCTGCTGGTCTACGCGGGCATGCAGGTCCCCGTCGGCCTGATGGTGGACCGGCTCGGTACCAAGAAGGTGCTGACGCTGGGCGCCGTCCTGTTCACCGCCGGGCAGCTCGGCTTCGCGCTCTCCCCCTCGTACGGGACGGCGCTCGCCGCGCGCGCCCTGCTGGGCTGCGGCGACGCCATGACCTTCATCTCCGTCCTGCGGCTCGGCACCCGCTGGTTCCCCGCCCGCCGCGCCCCGCTGATGGCGCAGCTGGCCGGGCTCGTGGGAATGGCGGGCAACCTGGTCTCCACCCTCGTGCTGGCACCCGTCCTGCACGGGCTCGGCTGGGTGCCCGCCTTCGCGGGCAGCGCCGCCGCGGGGCTGGTCGTCCTGGTCCCCCTGGTCCTGTTCCTGCGGGACCACCCCGACGGACACGGGCCCGCGCCCGTCACCCGGGGCGGGGGCGGCTTCGTACGGCGCCAGATCCGGGAGTCGTGGCGGGAGCCCGGCACCCGGCTCGGCCTGTGGGTGCACTTCACCACGCAGTTCCCGGCGATGGTGTTCCTGCTGCTGTGGGGGATGCCGTTCCTGGTCGAGGCGCAGGGGCTGTCCCGGACCACCGCGGGCGCGCTGCTGACCCTGGTGGTCGCCGCCAACATGGTCTTCGGGCTGGTCTACGGCCAGCTCATCGGCCGCCGCCCCGCCGCGCGCCTCCCGCTGGCGCTCGGCACCGTCGGCATCACCGCGCTCCTGTGGGGCTCGGTCCTCGCGTACCCCGGTCCGCGCGCCCCGATGTGGCTGCTGGTCACGCTGTGCGTGGTGCTGGGCACCTGCGGCCCGGCCTCGATGATCGGCTTCGACTTCGCCCGGCCCGCGAACCCGGCCGAGCGCCAGGGCACCGCCTCCGGGATCACCAACATGGGCGGCTTCCTCGCCTCGATGACCACCCTGCTGGCGGTGGGCGTCCTGCTCGACGCCACCGGCGACGACTACCGGATCGCCTTCTCGTCGGTGTTCGTCCTGGAGGCCCTCGGCGTCACGCGGATCCTCCGGCTGCGCGGCCCCGCCCTGTCCCGCGAACACGACCGCACCGCCCCCGCGGCCACGGCCGCGGCGCAGCAGCCGGGCCCCGCGGACAACCCCAGCCCCGCCGGCGTCTGAGGCAGGCACGGCGGGGGCGTGGGGGCCGCCGCTGACGGCCTACGGGGTCACGGCGAACGCGCCGAGGATGGCGGCGGCCAGCTCGGGGTCCCCGTCCGCCTTCACCCGGTCGGCGACCGCGCGCGGCCGGACCCTGCCCGCGGCGAGCCGTACGTACGTCTCCCAGTCCATGGACAGCGACACCGCCGGGCCCAGCGAGGGGGTCTGGTCGAGGGTGGCCCGGCCCGCGCCGTCCACCCGTACCGTCCGCAGGAACTCCACCGGCCCGTGCACGTCCACCACCACCGCCGAGTCCGGCGGCGCGCCGGCGCCCTTCGCGACCGCCTTCGGCAGGCCGGACAGCAGGACGTCCCGCGCCACGAAAGCACCCGGCGAGTCCCAGTTCCCCGGCACGCCCAGCGCCGCCCGCAGGTCCTGCTCGTGGATCCAGGTGTCGAACGCCCGCAGCCGCAGCGCGAGCTCCAGCGTGATCTGGTCGCCCTGCGGCCCGCGCACCATCGTCGTGGCCGGATCCCGCTTCTCGTTCCGCAGCTGGCGCTGCCGGCGGATGACCGTGTACTCCAGCTCCGAGGTCATCTCCGGCGCGGTGTGGTGCCGGCGGACGTCGACCGGGACCTCCATGTAGCGGGTGAACTCGTCCACCACGTGCCGCAGGTCGCGCGGCAGCGTGTGGATCGGCCGCGGATCGCCGAGCTGCTCCAGCTCCATGCCGATGATGTGGGACACGATGTCGCGGACGGACCATCCGGGGCAGGGCGTCGGCAGGTTCCACTGGCCCTCGGAGAGGGGGAGGACCAGCTCGGTTATCGCCTCGATGGAGTGGGTCCACGCGTCGGCATAGGGCTCAAGGCTGGGATGGACGGTCAACGGGACCCCTCGCTGGCAGTTCAGTGGCGCGTTGTGGACTATTCCCAAAACTACGCTGCCGATGAACACCCCGGCAGCGCTTTCGTGTGACGATCGTAGGCCTTGAGTTGACCGGCTGACATGCCAGGACGGTGGTACTGTGCGCGCCTCGCTGATCCAAATCGCGGTGACCGACGGGGAGTCGGCCGCCTCCCGGCGGCTGCGGGCCGCCGAACTCGTCCGGGAGCAGGGGGACTGCGACCTCGTCGTGCTGCCCGAGCTGTGGACCGTCGGCGCCTTCGCCTACGAGCAGTTCGAGACGGAGGCCGAACCGCTGGACGGCCCGACGTACGAGGTCATGTCCAAGGCGGCGCGCGACGCCGGCGTCTGGCTGCACGCCGGCTCGGTGGTGGAGCGCGCGGGCGACGGCTCCCTCTACAACACCGCCCTCGTGCTGTCCCCGTCGGGCGAGCTCGCCGCGAGCTACCGCAAGATCCACCGCTTCGGCTTCGACCAGGGGGAGGCGGTGCTGATGTCCGCCGGTGACTCCCTGACCACGGTGACCCTGCCGGAGCAGACCCTCGGCCTCGCCACCTGCTACGACCTGCGCTTCCCGGAGCTGTTCCGCGGACTGGTCGACGCGGGCGCCACGACGATGGTCGTCGCCGCGGGCTGGCCGGCCCGGCGGCGCGAGCACTGGACCCTGCTCAACCGCGCGCGGGCCGTCGAGGACCAGGCGTACGTCCTCGCCTGCGCGACGGCCGGCACGCACGCGGGCGTCGAACAGTCCGGGCACAGCCTGGTGGTGGACCCGTGGGGCGAGGTGCTCGCGGAGGCGGGCCCGGGCGAGGCCGTCCTGACGGTGGACCTGGACCCGGCGAAGGTGGCGCAGACCCGGGACCAGTTTCCGGCCCTGAAGGACCGCGCCCTGGGCCTGAACCCCCCGACCCGCTAGACCAGGGACGGCAGGGCGAGGCGAACCCCCGGCCCACCCGGCGGAGTTCCCCTCGCCCTCCCCCGGCCATGGTGACGCGGCAGTGGCTGCGCAGCAGCGAGAGCCGTTCGCGGCCCGGGATAGCGTGGCCCCATGCCCACCCCGCGTCTGCTCTACGTGACCGACCTGGCGTACCCCGCACGCGGCCGCCGCTACGGCGACGAGGACGTGTTCCTCACCGCCCGCCTGCGTGAGCACTTCGCCCTGGCCCTGTGCCACCCGCTCGACGCCGAGGCCCTGATGCCCGGCTTCGACGCCGTCGTCGTCCGCAACAGCGGCCCGGTCCTGCACTACCAGCGGGCCCACGACGCCTTCCGCGCGGCCGCGCTCGCCGCCGGCACCCCGGTCTACAACCCGCTCACCGGCCGCGGCGACATGGCCGGCAAGCAGTACCTGCTCGACCTGACGGCCGCCGGGTTCCCGGTGATCCCCACGGTCGACGACCCGGCGCACCTCGCGCTCCTGCCCGAGACGGACACGTACGCCGTCAAACCGAAGCAGGGCGCGGACTCCATCGGCCTGACCTTCACCCGGACCCCCGCCGGACCGGCGGGAGAGGTCCTCATCCAGCCGCGGATCGACTTCGCGTACGAGGTGTCCTTCTACTTCGTCGACGACGCCTTCCAGTACGCCCTCCACGCCCCGGACCCCGCCCGCCGCTGGGAGCTCACCCCGTACGAGCCGACCCCCGCGGACCTGGCCTTCGCCCGCCGCTTCATCGACTGGAACACCCTGGCCCACGGCATCCAGCGCGTGGACGCCTGCCGCGCCCCGTCCGGGGAGCTGCTGCTGGTCGAGCTGGAGGACCTGAACCCGTACCTCTCCCTGGACCTCCTCCCGCCCGAAACCCGCGACGCCTTCGTGCGGTCCGTGACCGCCTCGCTGCACGCGTTCCTCACCACCGCCCGGGGCACCGCCGCACGCGCGTGATCCTGCGTTCACGGGCGGATGGCAAGCTTGAAGGATGAACGATGCTGCCCCGGCGCCCACCCCCGCGCCCGCACCCCGCAAGCGTGCCCGTGTCCGTGCCCCCGAGCTGATCGGCAAGGGCGGCTGGCTGAACACCGGCGGGAAGGAACTCACCCTCGCCGACCTGCGGGGACGCGTGGTTCTTCTGGATTTCTGGACCTTCTGCTGCATCAACTGCCTGCACGTCCTCGACGAGCTGCGGGAGCTCGAGGAGAAGCACCGGGACACCGTGGTGATCATCGGGGTGCACTCGCCGAAGTTCGTGCACGAGGCCGAGCACGCCGCCGTCGTCGACGCCGTCGAGCGGTACGAGGTGCACCACCCGGTGCTCGACGATCCCGAGCTGGCGACGTGGAAGCAGTACGCCGTGCGGGCCTGGCCCACGCTCGTGGTGATCGACCCCGAGGGGTACGTCGTCGCGCAGCACGCCGGTGAGGGGCACGCGCACGCCATCGCGCGGCTGGTCGAGGAGCTGGAGGCCGAGCACGAGGCCAAGGGGACCCTGCGGCGCGGGGACGGCCCCTACGTGGCGCCCGAACCCGTGGCGACCGACCTGCGCTTCCCCGGCAAGGCGCTCGTGCTGCCCTCCGGGAACCTCCTCGTCTCCGACTCGACGCGGCACCAGCTCGTGGAGCTCGACGCCGACGGGGAGAGCGTCGTGCGCCGCATCGGCAGCGGCGCGCGCGGGTTCGGGCCGGACGCCTTCAGCGAGCCGCAGGGCCTGGCGCTGCTGCCCGACGGCCGGGTCGTCGTCGCCGACACCGTCAACCACGCGCTGCGCGTCTTCGACCCGGCCACCGGTGCGGTCGAGACCGTCGCCGGGACCGGGCGGCAGTGGTGGCAGGGCTCGCCGACGTCCGGGCCGGCGCTGGAGGTGGACCTGTCCTCGCCCTGGGACGTGGCCTGGTGGCAGGGCCGGGTGTGGATCGCCATGGCCGGGGTGCACCAGCTGTGGACCTGGGACCCGGAGGCGGGCACGGTCGAGGTGGCCGCCGGGACGACCAACGAGGGGCTGGTCGACGGGCCCGCCGCCGAGGCCTGGTTTGCGCAGCCGTCCGGGCTCGCGGCCGCCGGGGACCGGCTGTGGGTCGCCGACTCCGAGACCAGCGCCCTGCGGTACGTGGAGCGTGAGGGGGAGGGCGGGTACGCCGTGCGGTCCGCCGTCGGCACCGGCCTGTTCGACTTCGGGCACCGCGACGGCGACGCCGACCAGGCCCTGCTCCAGCACCCCCTCGGCGTCACCGCCCTGCCGGACGGCTCGGTCGCGGTCTGCGACACGTACAACCACGCCCTGCGCCGCTACGACCCCGCCACCGGCCGGGTCTCCACCCTCGCGACGGACCTACGCGAGCCGAGCGACGCCGTGCTGGTCGGCGAGGACATCGTGGTGGTGGAGTCCGCCCGGCACCGCCTGACCCGGCTGCGGCTGCCGGAGGAGGCCGTGCGCGTCGACGCGGTCGCCCACCGCACGCAGCGGGCCGCCACCGAGGTCGCCCCCGGCACGCTCCGCCTCGACGTGGTCTTCCAGGCGCCGGCCGGCCAGAAGCTGGACACCCGCTACGGTCCCTCCACCCGGCTGCTGGTCTCCTCGACCCCGCCGGAGCTGCTGGCGCGGGGGGAGGGCGCGGGCACCGACCTGTTCCGGGACCTGGTGCTGAACCCCGACGTCACCGAGGGGGTGCTGCACGTCTCGGCGATGGCCGCCTCCTGCGACGACGACCCGGCCAACGAGTACCCGGCGTGCCACGTCCACCAGCAGGACTGGGGCGTCCCGGTCGCCGTCACGGCCGCCGGCGCCTCCCGCCTCCCGCTGGTGCTCGCGGGCATGGACGCCTGACGGTCGGCCGTCGTCCCGCCGCCTTCCTGGGGGCTCAGCCCTCCAGGAAGGACAGGAGGGCGTTGGCGAGGAGGAACGGGTCGTCGGAGCCGCAGAGTTCGCGGGCCGAGTGCATCGACAGGATCGCCACGCCGATGTCCACCGTCTGGATTCCGTGGCGGGCAGCGGTGATCGGGCCGATCGTGGTGCCGCAGGGCATGGAGTTGTTGGAGACGAAGGTCTGCCACGGCACCCCGGCCCGTTCGCAGGCCGCGGCGAACACCGCGCGGCCGCTGCCGTCGGTGGCGTAGCGCTGGTTGACGTTGACCTTCAGGATGGGGCCGCCGTTGGCGCGCGGGTGGTGTGAGGGGTCGTGCCGTTCCGCGTAGTTGGGGTGGACGGCGTGGCCGGTGTCCGAGGAGAGGCAGATGGTCGCGGCGAAGGCGCGGGCCTTGTCCTCGTACGAGCCGCCGCGCGCGAAGACTGAACGTTCCAGCACGTTGCCCAGCAGGGGGCCGTCCGCGCCGGTGTCGGACTGGGAGCCGTTCTCCTCGTGGTCGAAGGCGGCCAGCACCGGGATGTGGTCCAGGCCCTCGGAGGCGGAGACCGCGGCCAGGGCCGCGACGCCGGCGTGCACCGACAGCAGGTTGTCCATGCGCGGGCCGGCCAGCAGTTCGCGGTCGCGGCCGAGGTACGCGGGCGGCTCGATCGAGTGGACCATCAGGTCCCAGCCGGCCACCGACCCCTGGGCGAGGCCCTCTTCCTCTTCCAGGAAGGCGATCAGGTCCCCCTCGCGCGCCTCGCCCAGACCCCAGATCGGCTGCATGTGCCGCTGCTTGTCGAGCTTGAGGCCGTCGGTGTTGACGGACCGGTCGAGGTGCACGGCGAGCTGGGGGACGCGCAGCAGCGCCCGGTCCACGTTCACCAGCCGCTCGGTGCCGTCGCGCAGGGTCAGCCGCCCGGCGAGGCCGAGGTCGCGGTCCAGCCAGGTGTTGAGCAGCGTCCCGCCGTAGATCTCCACCGCGACCTGGCGCCAGCCCTGCGAGCCCGTGTCCGGTACCGGCTTGACCCGCAGGTTGGGGGAGTCGGTGTGCGCGCCGATGATCCGGAAGGGGGCGTGGGCGGGTGCGCCCTCGGGCACGTACCAGGCGATGAGCGCGCCGCCGCGCAGGACGAACCGGCCTCCCGTTCCCGAGTCCCAGGCGTCCGACTCCGACAACTGCCTGAAGCCTGCCTTTTCCAGCCGCTCCGCCGCGTTGGCCACGGCGTGGTACGGCGACGGACTGGCCGTCAGGAAGGTCATCAGATCGTCGGTGTGGCCGCGGTCGAAGCGGGCGGGAGAGCTCATGTGGTTCACCTTAACGACGGTCGTGTTCGCCATGTCCGGACTGCGGCGGTTGGCCGGAGGGTCGGGGACCGCGGGGGTTTTGGCCGCGGTCCGGTCGTGCTCAGCCCGGTGGACGCTCGAATCTGCGCTGCAGTTGTCTGCGCTCGCCCCGGCGGATGCGCGGGAGCATCTCGGGGGTCTGCGGCGGGCGCTGCGCGCGTCTCTTGCGTCCGGCGCAGAAGATACAGGCCTCGCCCGGAGGGGCATCGGGGTCGATCGGCGCGCCGGGGTGCTCGGAGCATCCCGACGCGTTGCGCGGCCGCGACAGCTCCCGGGCCACGATGAAGGCCCGGTGGAGGTCGTCGGCGAGGCGGACGAAGTCCTGGTCGGCGGAGGCCAGGGTGAGGTGGAAGCGCTGTTCGTCGATGACGCGCAGGTAGTGGCGCAGGACGTCGAGGGTGTACGGGGGCTCGGGGACGGGGTAGCCGAGCCGCCGCTGCTCGCCGGCGGCGGGGCCGGCCGCCCGGCCGCCCTGGAGGCGCCGGCCGAGGCGGCGCCGGTCGTTGCAGATGAGGCAGCGGCCCCAGCCCTCGGGCGCCTCGGGGTCGAGGGCGCCGTTGGGGTGCTCGGGGCAGCCGGTGTAGCTCTTGGCGGGGGCGAGGCCCGCGGCCGTCTGGAAGGCCACGTAGAGGGCGTCGGCCACGGGGTCGTACTCGGCGGGGTGGGCGCCGTCGTAGAGGTCCTTGATCCGGTCTCCGAGCGCGCCCACGTTCGCCTGCAGCTCCTTGAGGGCGTACGGCCGCCCGGCGGGGACGGAATACCCCCTGTTGCTGTGGTGCTCCTGTGGACTCATGCCTACGAGCGTCCCACGAACCGCCGACAACGGCCGACACGGCCCGACAGCAGTGGCCGGACCCCCGCCAGGGAGGGTCCGGCCACTGTGCGTACGTACACCGCGTACGACCTGTCCGGCGAGGCGCGTCCGCTTAGAAGGCGGCCTCGTCGAGCTCCATGAGGGAGTTGTCGACGGCCTCGGCCAGCGCGCGCTGGACCGAGACGCCCGGCAGGACCTGGGCGGCGAAGAACTTCGCGGCGGCGATCTTGCCGGTGTAGAAGGGGACGTCCTTGGCGGAGGCGCCGGCGAGCTTCTCGGCGGCCACGGCCGCGCCCCTGAGCAGCAGGTATCCGACGACGACGTCACCGGAGGCCATCAGCAGGCGGGTGGTGTTCTGGCCGACCTTGTAGATGTTCTTGACGTCCTCGCCGGTGGCGGTGAGGTCGACGATCATCTGGCCGACGATGGCCTCGAGGTCCACGGCGGCCTTGGCGAGGGCGTCGCGGGCGGGGGCGAGGTCCTCGCCGCCGGGGCCCTCGGCGAGGAACTTCTTGATCGTCTCGGAGAGGACGTTCAGCGAGGCGCCCTGGTCGCGGACGATCTTCCGGAAGAAGAAGTCCTGGCCCTGGATGGCCGTGGTGCCCTCGTAGAGGGTGTCGATCTTGGCGTCGCGGATGTACTGCTCGATCGGGTACTCCTGCAGGTAGCCGGAGCCGCCGAAGGTCTGCAGGGACTGCGCGAGCAGCTCGTAGGACTTCTCCGAGCCGTAGCCCTTGACGATGGGCAGGAGCAGGTCGTTCAGGCCGACCAGGGCGGAGGCGTCCTCGCCCGCGGCCTGCTTGAGCTGGATCTCGTCCTGGACGGCCGCGGTGTGGAGCACCAGGGCGCGCATGCCCTCGGCGTACGCCTTCTGCGTCATCAGCGAGCGGCGCACGTCGGGGTGGTGCGTGATGGTGACCTTGGGCGCGGTCTTGTCCATGAAGTTCGCGAGGTCCGGGCCCTGCACGCGCTCCTTGGCGTACTCCAGCGCGTTCAGGTAGCCGGTGGAGAGCGTGGCGATGGCCTTCGTGCCGACCATCATGCGGGCGAACTCGATGATCATGAACATCTGGCGGATGCCGTCGTGCTTGTCGCCGATCAGCCAGCCCTTGGCGGGGTGCTGGTCGCCGAAGGTCATCTCGCACGTGTTGGAGGCCTTGAGGCCCATCTTGTGCTCGACGTTGGTGGCGTAGACGCCGTTGCGCTCGCCCAGCTCGCCGGTCTCCCAGTCGAAGTGGAACTTCGGGACGAGGAAGAGGGACAGGCCCTTGGTGCCCGGGCCGTGGCCCTCGGGGCGGGCGAGGACGTAGTGGAGGATGTTCTCCTCCATGTCGTGCTCACCGGAGGTGATGAAGCGCTTCACGCCCTCGATGTGCCAGGAGCCGTCGGCCTGCTGGATCGCCTTGGTGCGGCCGGCGCCCACGTCCGAGCCGGCGTCCGGCTCGGTGAGGACCATGGTGGAGCCCCAGCGCTTCTCGACGGCGATCTGGGCGATCTTCTTCTGCGCCTCGTTGCCCTCCTCGAAGAGGACGCCGGCGAAGGCCGGGCCCGAGGAGTACATCCAGACGGCGGGGTTGGAGCCGAGCAGCAGCTCCGCGTACGCCCAGATCAGGGAGCGCGGCGAGGTGGTGCCGCCGATCTCCTCGGGCAGGCCCAGGCGCCAGTACTCCGAGTCCATGAAGGCCTCGTAGCTCTTCTTGAAGGAGGCCGGGACCGGGGCGGTGTTGGTGGCGGGGTCGAAGACCGGCGGGTTGCGGTCGGCGTCCGCGAAGGACTCGGCCAGCTCGTTCTCGGCGAGGCGGGCGATCTCGGACAGGATGCTCTTGGCGGTCTCGGCATCCATCTCGCCGAACGGTCCGGTGCCGTACAGCTTGTCGCGGCCGAGCACCTCGAAGAGGTTGAACTCGATGTCGCGGAGATTCGACTTGTAGTGCCCCATGGCGACGGCTCCGTTAAGGCTCGGGGAGACAGGTTCCTCGTACATACCAATCGGTAACGTCATGATGCTACCCGCCAGTAATAAGAATCAACCCTTCGTCGACCACTGTGACCAGCGTCAAGCGGGATCGGCCGGACGGTCCCTGGGGCGGGGGGCCGCTCGGTAGGCTTCGGTCCATGTACGGCTACGACCAGAACGTGAGCGCGGGGCAGCAGCAGTACGCCGCCCCGCAGCAGATGGCCGGCGGATACGGCGAGCAGCCGCTCTACCCCGAGCCCTCGCCGCCGTCGCTCGCCGACGCGGTACGGGCCTTCACGACGGGATCGCTGTCCGCCGAGGACTTCCAGCAGATCTTCGCGACCTCGAAGGTCTACTGCCCGCGCGGCGAGACCCCCGGGTTCCTGGCCCTGCACAACACGCAGCAGCCGGTCATCCCGATGTTCACCACGCTCAAGGAGCTGCGCCGGTACGCCGGCAAGGAGTCCAAGTACTTCGTCATCACCGGCGCCGAGGTGATCGACCTGCTGCCGACCGGGTACGGCTTCGTCCTCGACATGGAGGGCGACCACCGGATGGTGTTCGACGCGAAGGCCGTCGAGCAGATGGTCGACTTCGCGATGCGCCGCATGTACGGCTGACGTGCCGTAGTACCCCGGTGTCGGGGCGGGGGGCCCACTACGGGATCCCCCGCCCCGCCCTGCGTTGCCGCCGGTTCCGGTGCTATCCGCGGGCCGCGCCTCGGCGGCGCAGCCGCCACAGGGCGGTGCCCGCGGCGGCCGCCGCCAGGGCCGCCAGGCCGTACGCGTACAGCAGCGCGGGGTCCGGGCGGTGGGCCAGTGACAGGCGGATGCCGGCGAAGACCGGGACGGCGACCAGGCTCCAGCGGCCGTCGTAGTCGATCCCGGACGTCGCCCACTGCAGGAGCAGGGAGACGAGGAAGGTCAGGACGGCCCACGCGCCGAGGTACGGCCAGGGCGAGCCGGGCAGGGGCTCCATCGGCAGGCCGGTGGCCGCCCAGCGGTAGACGGCGTAGCCGGCGGCGGTCATCGCCGCGGTCATGGCGGCGGCCCGGGCGAGGGCGCGCAGCGGCTCCGGCGGGTTCCACCGGCGTCCGGTGCCGGGGTCGGGCTGGGGGGTGCGGTTCTCCATGCTCCGGTAGACCGCCGCGACGGCCCATCCGGTTGTCAGGTACCAGGAAAAAGGCGGGATCGCGGCGGCACGCGGACGCCATCGCGCCGCCCGGGAATGCCCCGGTCCCGTGCGCCGTTCTGTGCGGTGTGGCAGAAAGTTCGAGATTCAACTAAACTCGACGCAGAAGGAGGTCCTGACCATGCCCGCAGTGACTGTTGAGAACCCGTTGAGCCTTCCGCGCGTGGCCGAGCCGCAGACGGCCGCCGCCCGCAAGGTGCTCGCCGTGACCACGGCTCCGGGGGGATTCGAGGGCGAGGGCTTCCCGGTGCGCCGGGCGTTCGCCGGCATCGACTACCAGCACCTCGACCCGTTCATCATGATGGACCAGATGGGCGAGGTGGAGTACGCGCCGGGCGAGCCGAAGGGCACCCCCTGGCACCCCCACCGCGGTTTCGAGACCGTCACGTATCTGATCGACGGAACCTTCGTCCACCAGGACAGCAACGGCGGCGGCGGCGTCATCAACGACGGTGACACCCAGTGGATGACCGCCGGTTCCGGCCTCCTGCACATCGAGGCCCCGCCGGAGCAGCTCGTCGTCAGCGGCGGGCTCTTCCACGGCCTCCAGCTGTGGGTGAACCTCCCGGCCTCCGACAAGATGATGCCCCCGCGCTACCAGGACATCGGCGGCGGCAAGGTCAAGCTGCTGACCACCCCCGACGGCGGCGCGCTGCTCCGCGTCATCGCCGGTGAGCTGGGCGGACACGAGGGCCCGGGCATCACCCACACCCCGATCACGATGATCCACGCGACCGTCACCCCGGGCGCGCAGGTCACCCTGCCGTGGCGCGAGGACTTCAACGCCCTCGCGTACGTCATGGCCGGGCGCGGATCGGTGGGCACCGAACGCAGGCCCGTCCACACCGGGCAGACGGCCGTCTTCGGCGCGGGCGGCGCCCTCACGGTGCGGGCCGACGAGGCGCAGGACTCCAACGCCCCGGACCTGGAGATCGTCCTGCTCGGCGGCCGGCCGATCCGCGAGCCGATGGCGCACTACGGGCCGTTCGTCATGAACAGCCGGCAGGAGCTCCAGCAGGCCTTCGACGACTTCCAGGCGGGCCGGCTGGGCCGGATCCCCACCACCGCCCGGGAGCGCACCGTCTCGGCGGAGCAGCACTCCTAGGGCCGTGTGGTCGAAGCCCCCGGCCACTACGACGACGCTGTTCGGTCCGCACCGCGGGGCCTCCCGGCCGGGAGGCCCCGCGGTCACGTGCGGCCGGTGTCCGGCGGGGCGTGGCGGCCCCGGAGCTCCGAGACGACCCCGAAGGCGGCCGCCGTCAGCGGGACGGCGAGCAGCATCCCGAGGATCCCGGCGACGCTCGCCCCGGCCGTGATCGCCAGCATCACCACCGCCGGGTGCATCTGCACGGTCCGGCTCTGGATCAGGGGCTGGAGGACGTGTCCCTCCAGCACCTGTACGGCCAGCACCACGCCCAGCGCCCACAGCCCGATCACCCACCCCCGGTCGGCGAAGGCCACCAGCACGGCGACGGCGCCGGAGATGAAGGCGCCCAGGTAGGGGATGTACGCGCCGACGAACACCAGCGCGCCGAGCCCGAACGCCCCCGGTACGCGCAGCACCAGCAGGCCGACCGTGATGCACACGGCGTCGATCGCGGCGATGAAGGTGGTGCCGCGCATGAAGCCCTCGACGGCCCGGTAGGCGCGGCGCGCCATGGCCTCCACGGTGTCCCCGGTGGAGTGCGGGGCGAGGGAGCGCAGGGCCGCGGAGGCCCGGTCGGAGTCCCGCAGGAAGAAGAACATCAGCAGCAGCGCCAGGATCGCCATGGCGATCACCTCGCCGACGACGCTGAGACCGGTGATGACGCCGGAGGCGGCCGTTCCGCCGAACTTGGAGAGGAGCTGCTTGGCGTTGCCGGCCAGGTCCTGGAGCGAGGTCCCGGCGGCGCCGAAGTGCTCGGCGAGGTCCTGGCCGGCGCGCTTGAGGGAGGCGACGATCTCGTCGCCGGTCTGGACGAGCGCGGAGACCACCACGTACGCGGCCCCGCCGACCACGGCCACCACGGCCAGACAGGTGAGGGCGGCGGCGAGGGAGCGGTGCACCTTCAGCCGGACCAGCCGCCGGTACAGCGGGCCGAGCAGGGCGGTGCCGAGCAGGGCGAGCAGCACCGGGGTGACGGCGGTCTTGAAGATCACGCAGAGCCATACGCCGACGGCGGTCACACCGGCGACGAGCAGGACCACCACGCACCAGGCGGCCAGCCGCCGCACCGGTTCGGGCAGCAGGGGGGTCGGCATCGCCGTGTCCACCTTTCGGCTTGCGGGGGGCCCGGCCCCCTGCCTTCGGCTTGCGGGGGCCCGGCCCCCTACTCGTTCCCGGCTCCGCCGTCCGCGTCGTCGGGTTTGGACCGCTCGTACAGCTCGAACCAGATGGACTTGCCCGCGCCCCTGGGGTCGACGCCCCAGGTGTCGGCCAGCATCTCCATCAGGAGCACCCCGCGCCCGCTGGAGGCCATCTCCCCGGGGTGGCGCTTGTGCGGCAGCTCGTCGCTGCCGTCGGCCACCTCCACGCGCAGCCGCCGGGTGCCCAGTTCGCCCGCCGCCTCCGCGACCAGCAGCGCGTCGCCGTCGGTGTGCACCAGGACGTTGGTGACCATCTCGGAGACCATCAGCTCCGCCGAGTCCACCTGCTCCGGGTCCGCCCAGTCGTGCAGCAGCTCCCGGATCTGGCGGCGGGCGCCCGCGATCCGCTCCGGCTCCGCCTGGGCCACGGTCAGCATCGTGCGCCGGGCCGGCCGGGCCGGGTGCGGCAGGTCCGTCCCGCAGCCGCAGCCCGCGCCCTCGCGGCAGAGCAGCAGGACGGCTATGTCGTCCTCGCGGCGGTCGGCCAGCGGGCCGGTGGTGTGGTGCGAGGAGGGCCCGTGCACGGCTTGGACGAGCAGGTCGGCCAGGCGCTCCAGGTGGCCGGCGGTGAGCCCGGCGGAGCCGCCGCCCGCGCCGGCCCCGTACGTGTCGGCGTCGGCCTCCAGGATCGCCCGCAGCCGCGCCCAGCCGGTGTCGAGGTCGTGGCCGCCGGTCTCGATGAGCCCGTCGGTGCACAGCATCATCGTCTCGCCCGGCTCCAGGGTGAACCGGGTCGTCGGGTAGTCGGTGTCGGGGACGATCCCGAGCGGCAGCCCGCCGGCCGTCGGCCGCATCAGGACGGTGCCGTCGGCCATCCGGACCGCCGGGTCGGGATGCCCGGCCCGGGCCACCTCCAGCAGGCCGGTCTCCGGGTCGCACTCCGCGTACAGGCAGGTCGCGAAGCGGGGGCTGAGGAAGTCGGGGTCGCGGCCGCCGTCCCCGGCCTCCGCCTCCTCCTCCTGGGAGGAGCAGAGCCCGGCCAGGAACCGGGAGGCCCGCGACAGCACCGCGTCCGGCCGGTGCCCCTCGGACGCGTAGGCCCGCACGGCGATCCGCAGCTGCCCCATCAGCCCGGCGGCCCGTACGTCGTGCCCCTGGACGTCGCCGATGACCAGCGCGAACCGCCCCGAGGGCAGCGGGATCATGTCGTACCAGTCGCCGCCGACCTGGAGCCCGCCGCCGGTCGGGACGTAGCGCGCCGCGATGCGCATGCCGGGGATCTCCGGCCCGAGCTGCGGCATCATCGACCGCTGGAGCCCGGTGGTGAGCTCCCGCTCGGACTCGGCGACGCCGGCCCGCTGGAGGGCCTGGGCCAGCATCCGGGCCACCGTCGTCAGCACGGACCGCTCGTCGGGCGAGAAGGTCACCGGCTGTTTGAACGCGGCCATCCAGGCGCCCATGGTCCGCCCGGCCACGATCAGCGGCAGGAAGGCCCAGGAGACCCGGCCGAAGGGCTGGGCGAGCGGCCAGGTGACGGGGAAGCGGCGCGCGTAGTCCTCCGGCGCGGGCAGGTAGATGGCCCGGCCGGTCCGGACGACCTCCGCCGCCGGGTAGTCGGTCTCCAGGCTCATGTCCGTGAAGGGGCCCTCGTCGCCGGGGGCGTGCCCGTGGTGGCCGATGATCGACAGCCGGTCGCCCGAGACCCCGAAGACGGCCAGCCCGTCGGGGCTGAAGCCGGGCATGGACAGGGAGGCCGCCACCCGCAGCACCTCGGCCGTGGACCGCGCCTCGGCCAGCGCCCGGCCGGCGTCCAGCAGGAAGGCCTCGCGGGAGCGCCGCCAGTCGCCGGTGATCGGGGTGTGCGCGGCGGTGGTGCCCGGCTGCGGCTCGGCGATCTCCTGGATGGTGCCGATCAGCTCGTAGTCGACGCGGCCGTCGGGCGTCAGGTTCTGGAGGGGCTTGGAGCGGCTGCGCACGGTGCGCAGCACGCGCCCGTCCTCGTCCATGATCCGCAGCCGGGCCTCGGCGAGGGTGCCCTCGGCGACGGCGAGGTTCACGATGCCGTTGATCTCGTTCCAGTCGACCGGGTGGAAGCGCGAGCGCGCGGCGGCCTCGGGCAGGACGACGGGCTCGGCGGGCAGGCCGAGCAGCCGGGCGGCCTCGCTGTCGAGGGTGACCGTCCCGGAGGCGTTGTCCCATCGCCACAGACCGGTCGCGATGGCGGCCAGGACGTCCTCGGTGCGCACCCGGTCATCTTTACAGGTCATTCCCGGGGGCTGCCTGTTCAGGAGCCTCTCCGGGCACGCCCGCGCGGTGCCCCGCCCGGACGGTAACCTTGGGAGGGTTGAATCCACCCTGGTATCGCGTAGAACTGGATGACTGATGCATCGGTACAGGTCCCACACGTGCGGCGAGCTCCGTGCCTCCGACGTCGCCTCCGACGTCCGGCTGAGCGGCTGGCTGCACAATCGTCGAGACCTGGGCGGCATCCTCTTCATCGATCTGCGTGACCACTACGGCATCACGCAGCTCGTCGCCCGCCCCGGCACCGCCGCCGCCGCCGTCCTGGACAAGCTGTCCAAGGAGACGGTCGTACGGGTCGACGGCAAGGTCGTCTCCCGTGGCGCCGAGAACGTCAACCCGGACCTGCCCACCGGCGAGATCGAGATCGAGGCCGCCGAGGTCGAGGTGCTCGGCGCGGCCGCCCCGCTGCCGTTCACGATCAACACCGACGACGGGGTGAACGAGGAGCGGCGCCTGGAGTACCGCTTCCTGGACCTGCGCCGCGAGCGCATGCACCGCAACATCATGCTGCGCTCGGCGGTCATCGCCTCCATCCGCTCGAAGATGGTGGCCCTCGGCTTCAACGAGATGGCGACCCCGATCCTCACCGCGACCTCCCCCGAGGGCGCCCGTGACTTCGTCGTCCCGTCCCGCCTGAACCCGGGCAAGTTCTACGCCCTGCCGCAGGCCCCGCAGCAGTTCAAGCAGCTGCTGATGATCTCCGGCTTCGACCGGTACTTCCAGATCGCGCCCTGCTTCCGCGACGAGGACGCCCGCGCCGACCGCTCGCCCGGCGAGTTCTACCAGCTCGACGTGGAGATGTCCTTCGTCGAGCAGGAGGACGTCTTCCAGCCGATCGAGAAGCTGATGACCGAGCTCTTCACCGAGTTCGGCGGCGGCCGCCCGGTCACCTCCCCGTTCCCGCGGATCCCGTTCCGCGAGTCGATGATGAAGTACGGCAACGACAAGCCCGACCTGCGGGCCAAGCTGGAGCTCGTCGACATCACCGACGTGTTCGAGGGCTCGGAGTTCAAGGCGTTCGCCGGCAAGCACGTGCGCGCGCTGGCCGTCCCGGACACCGCCGCCCAGCCGCGCAAGTTCTTCGACGGCCTCGGCGAGTACGCGATCTCGCTGGGTGCCAAGGGCCTGGCGTGGGTGCGCGTCGGCGAGGACGGCTCGCTGACCGGCCCGATCGCCAAGTTCCTCACCGAGGAGAACGTCAAGGTCCTCACCGAGCGCCTCGGCCTCGCGGCCGGACACGCGGTGTTCTTCGGCGCGGGCGAGTTCGACGAGGTCTCCAAGATCATGGGCCCGGTCCGGGTCGAGGCCGCCAAGCGCGCCGGCCAGTTCGAGGAGAACGTCTTCCGCTTCTGCTGGATCGTCGACTTCCCGATGTACGAGAAGGACGAGGAGACCGGCAAGATCGACTTCTCGCACAACCCCTTCTCGATGCCGCAGGGCGGCATGAAGGACCTGGAGGAGAAGGACCCGCTCGACATCCTGGCCTGGCAGTACGACATCGTCTGCAACGGCATCGAGCTGTCCTCCGGCGCCATCCGCAACCACGAGCCCGAGGTCATGCTGAAGGCCTTCGAGATCGCCGGTTACGAGGCCGAGACCGTCGAGCGCGAGTTCGCCGGCATGCTGCGCGCCTTCCGCCTCGGCGCCCCGCCGCACGGCGGCATCGCCCCGGGCGTCGACCGCATCGTGATGCTGCTGGCCGACGAGCCGAACATCCGCGAGACGATCGCCTTCCCGCTCAACGGCAACGCCCAGGACCTGATGATGGGCGCGCCGACGGTGCTGGAGGAGTCCCGCCTGCGCGAGCTGAACATCGCCCTGCGCAAGCCGGTCGAGACGAAGGCGGCCGACGCGAAGCCGGTCGCGGAGGCCGTCCACCCGGACGCCGCGCGGTGACGCTGCCGCTTGGGTAGCAGGACATGACGAAGGGCCCGGGATCCTCGCGGATCCCGGGCCCTTCGCCGTTCCGTCGCGCGGTCAGAACCGGTCGAGGATGCCCTTGAGGAGGGCGGCCGAGGTCAGCTCGGCGGGGGCCGGGCCGGCGTGGAAGAAGCCGGCGTTCTCTGCGTCCAGCTTGCGCAGGAAGTCGAAGGCCTTGGCGTCGTGGTCGCCGAACGCGACGAACTGCCAGTGGATGCCGGGGGCGTCGGCCGCCGCGTCGGTGATCGCCTGCCGGGCCGGCTGGCGGTTGTCGGGGGCGCCGTCCGTCTGGAACACGACCAGCGCCGGCCCCGTGCCGCCGTCCTTGCGGTAGTGCTCGACGACCGCCTCGACGGCCACGTGGTAGCTGGTGCGGCCCATCCGGCCGAGTTCGGCGTGCCGGGCCTCGACCCAGGTCCCGTCGTGGGAGTCGAGGGTCAGCTCGGCGGTGCCGTCCAGCTCGGTGGAGAAGAACACCGTGTGGACGGTGGCCTCGTCGTCCAGGTGCGCGGCCAGGGCGAGGGCGTGGTCGGCGAGGTGCTGGGCACTGCCGTCCTTGTAGAACCCGCGCATCGAGCCGGACCGGTCCAGGACGAGGTACACCTTCGCGCGGGCCCCCGCCTTGCCCTTGGCGCGCAGCACCTGGCCGGCGGCCTTGTACGCCCCGGCGATCCCGGGGGCGCGCTTGCGCACCGCCGCGGCGGCGACGGCGGGCCCGTCCGCCTGCGGCGACGCTTCGGCCTTGTCCGCCTGCGGCGACGCTTCGGCGGCCACGGGCTGCGGCTCGGCGGCGGCCTCCGGCTCGGCGGCTGCTTCGGGCGCGGCCTCCGGCTCGGGCTGCGGTTCGGCGGCTGCCTCCTCGGGTGCCTGCGGTGCGGCCTCGGCGGCGGGCTCCTCGGCCTGCGGCGGCGCTTCGGCGGCTACGGGCTTAGGAGCCTCCTCGGCGGCCTCCTCGGCGGCGGCGGGCTCGGGGGCCTCCTCCGCCGGGGCCGGCTCGGGGGCCTCGGCGGCGACGGGCTCCGGGGCCTCCTGTGCCTGCGGTGCGGCCTCCGGTTCTGCGGCCTTCTCCGCCTGCGGCGCGGCCTCCGCGGCGACGGGCTCGGAGGCCGCCGCAGCGGCGGTCTCCTCGGCCTCCGCGGGGGCCTCGGGCTCCTCCCGTGCCTCAGGCGCGGCCTCCGGCGCGACGGCCTTCTCGGCCTCCGGCTCGGCGGCGGCCTCCGGCTCGGGGTCCTTCGGGGCCGCAGGGCCCCCAGCCGCGGGCTCCGGGGACCCGGATCCGCCCGCGCCGCCCTCCGGAACCGCCGACGGCACCGGGCGACGGGCCTCGGGGACGATGGGGTCCGTCGTCGGGGCCGGGGCGGTGAGCAGCGTGCCCGGCTCGCGGTCGCGCGGCGCCGACTGCGGCGGGACCGTGGGGTTGTCGAAGGACGCGGCCACCAGATCGGCCGCCGCGTCCATCGGGGTGCGTTCGGCCTGGCTCGGGACGGCCGCCGAAGGGGCGTCGGACGTCTCGGGGACCGGCTCCTCGGTCCGTCCGAACACCTTGCGCAACAAGCTCCGAATACCCATGGGCCAGGCCTTTCGCATGAGTGCGTGCGTCATTTGTCCGTGCTGCGCGGTTGATCCCTGCCCAGAGTGGACACGTAAGGTTATCGGCCCCTTGGCTGGAACGTCGGCAGGGGCGCCTTTCGTGGCGCCCGGCTCTCCAGTCGACCGCACCCTCCGGCCGAACTGCCCCTCCGCCCTGCCGGGTTCATCCGGTGTTCACCCCCGCGCCGCCACATCGGCGCAACCCGCGCCTAGCGTCGCCGCTGGATTCGTACCGACACGTCGTCGGCGCCGTGCACTTACCGGAGGACACCCCGTGCGCAAGCTCCTGCCGCTCATCGGCAACCCGCATGGCAGCGGCCGTTCCGCTCTCACCTGCCGCTACCGCTGCGGAAACGCCTGCTTCCACGAGGTGCCCAACACCACTGACAACGAGTACGTCGGCGACGTCATAGCCCGGGCCTACTCGCGCCGCTCGATGCTGCGCTCCGCCGCCGTCGTCACGGTCGCCACCGCCGCCGGCACCGCGGTCACCCTCGGCGCCGGCGGCGGCCAGAGCGCCAGCGCCGCCCCCGTGGCCGACGCCGACGCCCGGCGTGCGGGCGAGGCCGCCCGCGGCCTGCGCTTCAAGCCCGTCGCGCCGAACACCGACGACAAGGTCACCATCCCCGAGGGCCACGAGCAGAACGTGGTGATCCGCTGGGGCGACCCGATCGTCAAGGGCGCCCCCGGCTTCAACGCCGACCGGCAGACCGCCGCCGCCCAGGCCGGTCAGTTCGGCTACAACAACGACTTCCTCAGCCTGCTCCCGCTCGGCGGCGCCTACGAGCGCCGCCAGCTGCTCGTGGCCAACCACGAGTACACGGACGAGAACCTCATGTTCAAGGGCTACGACCCGGCGAACCCCACCCGCGAGCAGGTCGAGATCGCCTGGGCCGCGCACGGCCTGTCCGTGGTCGTCGTCCAGGAGGACCACCGCAGCGGCAAGCTGACGGCCGTCAGCCGCCACCAGCTCAACCGCCGCCTGACCGCGACCAGCGAGTTCCGGCTGACCGGCCCCGCCGCGGGCAGCGCCCTGCTGAAGACCTCCGGGGACGCCACCGGCACCAAGGTGCTCGGCACCCTCAACAACTGCGCCGGCGGCACCACCCCGTGGGGCACCACCCTCCACGGCGAGGAGAACTTCAACCAGTACTTCGCCAACGCCGGCCAGGTCACCGACCCCGTCCAGGCCGCGCGCCTGAAGCGCTACGGCGTGACCTCCGGCGCGTCCGAGCGCAAGTGGGAGCGCTTCGACAAGCGCTTCGACGTCGCGCAGG
>NZ_JBEZKZ010000069.1:0-38934 GCF_040651895.1 Streptomyces sp. NPDC048352 | reverse complement strand
CACCTGACAACCCAAACCATGTGCTTTTCCCGCTTTTAAAGTTGTTGTTTTTGCTTATCTGTTTGTGCCCCGGGGCGGCCGGGGGGGGGGGGGCGCCCCCGGAGGGGCGGGGGGGGGGGCCGTCGCTACGGCTATCTCAGGTGGTCGGGCCCGAAGGCCTGCGGCAGCATCGCGCTCAGCGGCAGGATGCCGTCCGGCGTCTCCACCAGCAGGTCCGGGCCGCCGAACTCGTACAGCAGCTGCCGGCAGCGCCCGCACGGGACGAGGACCTCGCCCTTGCCGTCCACGCACGTGAAGTGGGTGAGACGGCCGCCGCCGGTGGCCTGGAGGGAGGAGACCAGGCCGCACTCGGCGCACAGGCCGAGTCCGTAGCTGGCGTTCTCGACGTTGCACCCGGTCACGACCCGGCCGTCGTCCACCAGGGCGGCGACCCCGACGGGGAAGCCCGAGTAGGGGGCGTACGCCCGGGTCATCGCCGCCCGGGCGGCCGTGCGCAGGGCTTCCCAGTCCACCGTCGGGTCCGCGGTCACTTGCCCTGGCCCTTGCGGTACGGCATTCCGTCCGCCTTCGGCATCCGCAGGCGCTGCGCCGACAGCGCGAGCACCAGCAGCGTCGTCACGTACGGGGCGGCGTCCACGAACTGGCTGGGCACCTGGTCGGTGGCCGCGTACCAGGCGAACAGCCCGGCGGCGCAGACCGCGGCGATGCCGGCCTGGAGGTACTTCTTCTTGTAGAGCTGCCAGCCGACGGAGAGCACCAGCAGGATGGCGACCAGGAGCAGCATCGCGTGGACGTTCTCGGCACCGCCGCGCAGCTTGAGGCTGTCGGTGAAGCCGAACAGGCCCGCGCCCAGCGCCATGCCGCCCGGCATCCAGTTGCCGAAGATCATCGCGGCGAGGCCGATGTAGCCGCGGCCGCCGGTCTGGCCTTCCTGGTAGATGCCGGTGGAGACGATCGCGAGGAAGGCGCCGCCGAGGCCCGCCAGACCGCCGGAGACGATCACGGCGATGTACTTGTACTTGTAGACGTTCACGCCGAGGGACTCCGCCGCGACCGGGTTCTCACCGCAGGAGCGCAGGCGCAGGCCGAAGGCGGTGCGCCACAGCACCCACCAGGTGGCCGGGATCAGCAGGACGGCGACGACCGTCAGCAGCGACAGGTGCGTGACCAGGCCGCCGAGGATGCCGGCGACGTCCGAGAGCAGGAACCAGTGCTTGGCCTGGAGGCTGTCCAGGCCGCTGGAGAGTCCCGGGATGGTGATCTCGGTGATGGACTCGATGCGCGGGGACTGCTTGGAGGAGCCGCCCTCCGCCTTGTCGAAGGTGAAGTTCGACAGGTACTGGGTGAAGCCCGTCGCGAGGATGGTGACCGCCACACCGGAGACGATGTGGTTGACGTTGAAGGTGACGGTGATGATCGCGTGCAGCAGGCCGCCGATGGCGCCGCCGACGATGCCCATCACGACACCGGTCCAGGGGCCCCACTGGTAGCCGGCCCAGGCACCGAACCAGGTGCCGAGGATCATCATGCCTTCGAGGCCGATGTTGACCACGCCGGCCCGCTCGGCCCACAGGCCGCCGAGGCCCGCGAGGCCGATGGGCACGGCGAGCTGGAGGGCGCCGGAGACCTGGCCGACGGAGGTCAGGTCGTTGGCGCCGGAGATGACCCGGACCAGCGAGACCAGCGCGAGGCCGCCCGCGATGATCAGCAGGATCCAGGGCAGGGTGAGCTTGCGGCGGCCGCCGGGGGCGGGCGCCGCTTTCGTCGCGGAAACGGTGCTGGCGCTCACGCCGCGACCTCCTTCTCGGTCTTGATGGCGTGGCCGGCGGCCAGCTCCTCGCCGACCTTCTGCTGCTGGCGGCGGATGCCGTAGCGGCGGACGAGCTCGTAGCTGACGACCACGGCGACCACGATCAGGCCCTTCATGATCGTGCCGATTTCCTTGGCGTAGCCGGCGGTGTCGAGGCCCGCGGACGCCTTGTCGATGAAGGCGATCAGCAGCGCGGCGAAGAAGATGCCGACCGGGTTGTTGCGGCCGAGCAGCGCAATGGTGATGCCGGTGAAGCCGATGCCCGCCGGGAAGGACAGGTTGTACGTGTGGGACTCGCCCAGCAGCAGCGGCATGGAGACCAGGCCGGCGACGGCGCCCGAGATGAGCATCGACGTCATGATCATCTTCTTGGCGTCCACACCGGAGGCCTGGGCGGCGGACTCGCTGGCGCCGGTGGCGCGCAGGTCGAAGCCGAAGCGGGTGCGGTTGAGCACGAACCAGTAGACGATGCCCAGCGCGAAGGCGATGAAGGTGAAGCCGTAGATCTCCAGGCCGTCACCGAGCGAGACGGCCGGGAACCAGCCGGACTCCGGGATGTCACCGGTGGTCAGGTCGTTGGAGCCGGCCGGCTGGACGCCGAGGTTCTTGGGGAGGATCAGCCAGGCGATCAGCGCGGTCGCGATGGCGTTGAGCATGATCGTGGAGACGACCTCGCTCACGCCCCGCTTGGCCTTGAGGATGCCCGCGATACCGGACCAGAAGGCGCCGACGAGCATCGCGACGAGCACGATCACCAGGATGTGCAGCGGGCCGGGCAGCGTCACCGCCGCGCCGACCAGGGCGCTCACCATCGCGGCGAGGCGGTACTGGCCGTCCACACCGATGTTGAAGAGGTTCATCCGGAAGCCGATGGCGACGGCCAGGGCTGCCAGGTAGTACGTGCCGGCCTGGTTCACGATGAGGACCTGCACGTCCTCGTAGCCGGACTGTTCGATCATGATGCGCAGCGGCTCGATCGGGTCGACGCCCGAGGCGGCCAGCACGATCATGCTGAGTACGAAGGCGCTGATCAGTGCCAGCGCCGGGCCGGCGAAGCCGAGAAGCAGCCGGTCCTTGTCGAATTTCTTCATCGGGCCTCGTCCTCCGTCGTGTCGCCGTCGACCTCGGCGGAGTGGTCGTCATGGGCTTCCAGGTGCCCGGTGGCGGCGCCGGTCATGGCGGTGCCGAGCTCCTCGGGGGTGATCGTCGCCGGGTCGGCGTCCGCGACCAGGCGGCCGCGGTAGATGACGCGCAGCGTGTCGGACAGGCCGATCAGCTCGTCCAGGTCGGCGGAGATCAGCAGGACGGCGAGGCCCTCGCGGCGGGCCTCGCGGATCGCGTCCCAGATCTGCGCCTGCGCGCCGACGTCCACGCCGCGGGTGGGGTGGGCGGCGATGAGGAACTTCGGGTTGTGGCTCATCTCGCGGCCGACGATCAGCTTCTGCTGGTTGCCGCCGGAGAGCGAGGCCGCGGTGACGTCGATGCCGGGCGTGCGGACGTCGTACTCGCGCACGATCCGCTCGGTGTCCTTGCGCGCGGCCTTCGGGTCGAGGATGCCGCGCCGGGAGTTGGGCTTCTCGGTGACGTGGCCGAGGATGCGGTTCTCCCACAGCGGGGATTCCAGCAGCAGGCCGTGCCGGTGGCGGTCCTCGGGGATGTAGCCGATGCCGCCCTCGCGGCGCTTGCGCACCGGGGTCCTGGTGATGTCGGTGCCGTCGAGGGTGATGACGCCCGCGTCGGGGGTGATCATGCCCATGAGGGCCTCGATCAGCTCCGTCTGGCCGTTCCCCTCGACACCGGCGATGCCGAGGACCTCGCCCTTGTGGATCGTGAAGGTGATCCCGTCGAGCAGCAGGCGGCCGAGCACCGGGGCCTCGCGCAGGTCGGTGTCGGAGTCGCCGAGGGCGGCCGCGGAGGTCTCGGGGGCGACGACGACGCCGGACTCGACGACGGTGAGGGCGTTGACCTCCAGCATCGGGGTCGTGGTCACCGTGGACTCGCGGGTCTCCGGCGAGGGCAGCTCGGTGCCGACCATCAGCTCGGCGAGCTGCTTGGTCGTGGCGGTCTTCGGGTCGGCGGTGCCGACGGTGGTGCCGCGGCGGATGACGGTGATGTCGTCGGCGACCTTCAGCACCTCGCCCAGCTTGTGCGAGATGAAGATGACCGTGAGGCCCTCCGCCTTGAGCTCGCGCAGGTTGTCGAAGAGCGCGTCCACTTCCTGCGGCACGAGCACGGCGGTCGGCTCGTCGAGGATGAGGGTCTTGGCGCCGCGGTAGAGGACCTTGAGGATCTCCACGCGCTGGCGGTCGGCGACACCGAGGTCCTCGACCAGGGCGTCGGGGCGCACGCCGAGGCCGTACGCGTCCGAGATCTCCTTGATCTTCTTGCGGGCCTTGGAGCCGATGCCGTACAGCTTCTCGCCGCCGAGGACGACGTTCTCCAGGACGGTGAGGTTGTCGGCGAGCATGAAGTGCTGGTGCACCATGCCGATGCCGCGGGCGATGGCCTCGCCGGGGTTGTTGAAGGAGACCTGCTCCCCGTCGATGGCGATGGTGCCCTCGTCCGGCTTCTGCATGCCGTAGAGGATCTTCATCAGGGTCGACTTGCCGGCACCGTTCTCACCGATGAGGGCGTGGACCGTGCCCTTGCGGACGGAGATGGCGATGTCCTTGTTGGCGACGACGCCGGGGAAACGCTTGGTGATGCCGTGCAGTTCTACGGCGAGAGGGGGGCTGGACGCGTTGATGACGCACTCTCCTTGGCGCGGAAGGAGCTGGAAAAGCCGCGTGGACGGCAGGGGCGGGGACAGGGCGAGGATCGGCCGGGCGGGTGGGCGGGAGTCGGACGGTATCGCGTCCACGATGCCTCTACGCGCGTAGCACTGTCGGAAGTGAAAACTTGCGGCCAACTGGCCACACGTCGTCACGGACCTGGGGGGAAGACGCGGCTCGGGGTCCGGGAGCGGTAGAGACCGCTCCCGGACCCCGGAGACCGCGACGAGACGTCAGACGGGCCGTTACGGCGTGGTCTTGACGGTGATCTTCTTCGCGATGATGTCGGCCTTGGCCTTGTCCACCGCGGCGATCAGCTCGGCGTTGTTCTTGTACTCCGGGTTGGAGTCGGCCAGGCCGACGCCGTCCTTGTCCAGACCGTAGCGGACCTCACCGCTCTCCGGCTTGCCGTCCTTGACCGACTTGATCAGGTTGTAGACGGAGTCGGAGACGTCCTTGGTGACCGAGGTCAGGATCTTGTCCTTGTACTTCGACAGACCGGCCTGGTTGTACTGGTCGGAGTCGACACCGATGGCCCACTTGCCGGAGGTCGCGGCGGCCTCGATGGCGCCCGAGCCGGCGAGGCCGGCGGCGGCGTAGATCACGTCGGCGCCACCGTCGATCTGGCCCTTGGCGGCGGCCTTGCCCAGGTCGGGCTTGGCGAAGCCACCGAAGTCCGGCGGCTGGGAGAGGTACTTGGTCAGTACCTTGGCGTTGGGGTTGGTGTCCTTGACGCCCTGGGTGAAGCCCGCCTCGAACTTCTTGATCAGCGGGACCTCGACACCGCCGATGAAGCCGACCGTGCCGCTCTTCGACGCCTTGGCGGCGGCGACGCCGGCCAGGTAGGAGCCCTGCTCCTCGTTGAAGACCAGGTTGGCGATGTTCTTGTCGGTCACCGAGGTGTCGTCGATGATGCCGAAGGTGGTCTTCGGGAACTTCGCGGCGACCTTCTTGATGGCCGGGGCGTACGAGAAGCCGACGCCGATGACCGGGTTGTTGCCCTTGCGGGCCAGCTCGGTGAGGCGCTGGACCTTGTCGGCCTCGCTCTCGCCCTCGGTGGGCTCCGCCTCGGCGCCCTTGATCTTCAGGTCCTTCTCGGCCTTCTCGAGGCCCGCGTAGGCGGCGTCGTTGAACGACTGGTCGCCACGGCCGCCGATGTCGTACGCGATGGCCGCGCCCGCGGAGGAGGCGCTGGCGCTGCCGTCGGCGGAGGGGCTGTCCGAGGACTTCTTTCCGCCACAGGCGGTGGCCGAGAGGGCCAGCGCCGCGGACGCGATGCCCACGGTGGCGATCCTGGTGATCCGGCGCAAGGGGAGGCTCCTTCAAAACCTGACCGAAGCGCCACGACCGGCGCTGGTTTCGCGGCGATCGTAACGCGCGTAGATGTCAGTTAAAGGCCCGTTCATGAGTCGTTATCGGATCGACGCGAACCGGACAGTGACCGATCGGTAACAGGACGACCGTCCGGCCCTTGTGTACCAAGGGCCGGACGCCGCCGACGGCCGACCCGCCGGTGCTGTATGGAGCTTTACCCGATCTTTTACGCGACGGGTCCGTTGCGGCGGCCGTCGAGGAGTGCGGCGGCCGTGAAGAACTCCACGCCGTAGCCGATCGCGGACTCGTCGACGTCGAAGTCGCCCCGGTGCAGGTCCCGCTTGGCGGTGTCGCCGGGCCGGCGGACGCCCAGCCGGGCCATGGCCCCGGGCACGTGCTCCAGGTACCAGGAGAAGTCCTCGCCGCCGAGGCTCTGCTCGGTGTCCTCGACCGACTCCGGCCCGCGCCGGGCGCCCATGGCCTCGCGGAGCAGCTCGGTGACCACCGGGTCGTTCACCACGGGCGGCACCCCGCGCACGTGGTTGATCTCGAACTTGGCGCCGTGCATCGTCGCGACCTCGTCGATCGCCGCGTGGATCATGTCGGGCGCCTCGTACCAGGCGTTGAGGTCCAGGCAGCGCACCGTGCCGGACAGCTCGGCGTGCATCGGGACGACGTTGCAGGCGTGTCCGGACTCGATCCGGCCCCAGGTGACGGACATGCCGGAGCGGGCGTCCATCCGGCGGGCCAGCAGGGCCGGCACGTCGACCGCGACGCGCGCGGCGGCCGTGACCATGTCGGTGGTCAGGTGGGGGCGGGCGGTGTGGCCGCCCGGGCCGGAGAGGGTGACCTCCAGGCGGTCGCAGGCCGAGGTGATCGGGCCGGGCCGCAGCCCGATCATGCCCGCGTCGACCCGGGGGTCGCAGTGGACCGCGATGATCTTGCCGACGCCGTCCAGCACGTCGGACTCGATGGCCTCGGTCGCCCCTCCCGGCAGCACCTCCTCGGCGGGCTGGAACAGCAGCCGCACGGGCCGGGGCAGCAGGCCCTGGCGGTCGAGGTCGGCGAGCACCAGGCCGGCGCCGAGGACGACGGCGGTGTGGACGTCGTGGCCGCAGGCGTGCGCCCGGTCGGGGTAGGTGGAGCGGTACGAGACGTGCGTCTTGGCGTCCGGGATGGGCAGGGCGTCGATGTCCGCGCGCAGGGCCAGCATCGGCCGCCCCCCGTCCCAGGTGCCGACGTCACAGATCAGCCCGGTGCCGGACTTCAGGACGCGCGGCCGCAGCCCGGCCTGCTCCAGCCGGGCCTTGATCGCCGCGGTGGTGCGGAACTCCTGGTGTCCTAGCTCGGGGTGCATGTGCAAGTCCCGGCGGAAAGCGATCAGTTCGGCACGCAGCCGGTCCGGCAGCTTGCCGGGCAGCTCGGGCCGGGCAGGCTTGCCGGGCAGGGCGGTCTGGGGCTCGCGGGACATCAACTGGTTCACCCGTTGAAGGGTAGGCGCACGGATGGGTCAACTGTCCGGAGATCACCAAAAGTTCATGCCCTTAGGGGAAAGAAAAGCGACCTCTGGACGCATGAGCGGTTGCAGCGGGGGGTAAACTCGCGCGCTCATCCGGCCGCCGGGGCGGTTCACCGACACCGCCCGTGGGGTGCGCGGACCGCCCCTCGGGCCCGGGGCGGGGCGCCGGGGGCGGGCCGGGCGGGGTCGATACCGCATACGGCCACCGTCACGCCAGTGCCGGTCAGTGCGTACGGCAGCGTGTGGACGACCGTGGACGGAAAGCTGACGATCGTACGGCCGACCGGGCCCCGACGGACGGTCAGCGAGGCCGGACCGCGGGGCCGGTGCGCCCGGTCAGCCGACCGCGAGCTTGGCGGCGAAGCCGAGGAAGATCACGCCGGCCGCCGAGGTCGCCCCGGCCGAGAGCCGCTTGCGGCGGCGGAAGGCGGCGGACAGGCGGGTGCCGGCGAAGATCAGCGTGGACAGGTAGAGGAGGCTGATCAGCTGGGAGACCGTTCCGAGCAGCAGGAACGACAGCGCCGGGTAGGCGTACCCGGGGTCGACGAACTGCACGAAGAACGACAGCAGGAAGAGGATCGCCTTCGGGTTGAACAGGCTGACCAGCAGCGCCCGCCGGTAGGGCCGCTCGGCCGCGCCGGCCGGCTCCTCCCCCGCCACGGGCTCCTCGTGGCGGTCCCCGCGGGTGCGCCACATCCCCCAGGCGGCCCGCATCATCCCCACGGCCAGCCAGCCGAGGTACCCGACGCCGAGCACCTTGACCGCGGTGAACAGCACCGGGCTCGCCTGGAGCAGCGCGCCCGCGCCCACCGCCGCGAGCACCATCAGCACGGTGTCCCCGGTGAACACCCCGCAGGCGGCCTTGTAGCCCTCCGCGATCCCGCGCCGGGAGGCGACGGAGAGCACGTACAGCGAGTTCGGCCCCGGCAGCAGCACGATCAGGACGACGGCGACGAGATACGTAGGAAGATCTGGCACACCCAGCATGAGCAGGAGTGTCCCATGAGGACACACCTGTCGCGCCAGTCGGTTTCAGTGACCGGAACCGGACGGTTCGTAGCCGCCCCAGACCTCCCGCAGCACCCCGCACACCTCCCCCACCGTGGCCCGTGCCCGCAGGGCCTCCTTCATCGGGTAGAGGACGTTGTCCCGCGTCCCGGCCGCCGCCTCCCGCAGCGCGGCCAGCGCCCCGGCCACCGCCCGCCCGTCCCGCTCCGCCCTCAGCCGCTCCAGGGCGGCGCACTGCCGGGCCTCGATGGCCGGGTCGACGCGCAGCGGCTCGTAGCGCTCCTCCCGTTCCAGGGCGAAGCGGTTGACCCCGACCACGACCCGCTCCCCGCTCTCCTGCTCCCGCGCGATGCGGTAGGCGTTGGCCTCGATCTCCTCCTTCTGGAATCCGGCCTCGATCGCCGCGACCGCCCCGCCCATGTCCTCGACCCGTCGCATGAGCGCGAGCGCGGCCGCCTCCACCTCGTCCGTCAGGCGCTCCACCGCGTACGACCCGGCGAAGGGGTCGACCGTCAGCGGCACGTCCGTCTCGTACGCCAGCACCTGCTGGGTGCGCAGCGCGAGCCGGGCCGCCTTCTCCGTCGGCAGCGCGATGGCCTCGTCGAAGGAGTTGGTGTGCAGCGACTGGGTGCCGCCCAGCACGGCGGACAGCGCCTGCACGGCCACGCGTACGAGGTTCAGTTCGGGCTGCTGCGCCGTCAGCTGCACCCCGGCCGTCTGGGTGTGGAAGCGCAGCATCAGCGACCTGGGGTCCCGGGCTCCGAACTCCTCGCGCATCACCCGGGCCCAGATCCGCCGGGCGGCACGGAACTTGGCCACCTCCTCCAGGAGCGTGGTCCGGGCGACGAAGAAGAAGGACAGCCGGGGCGCGAACTCGTCGACGGCCATCCCGGCGGCGAGCGCCGTGCGGACGTAGGCGATCGCGTCGGCCAGGGTGAAGGCGATCTCCTGCACGGGCGAGGCCCCGGCTTCCGCCATGTGGTAGCCGGAGACGGAGATGGTGTTCCACTTGGGGACCTCCTCGCGGCAGTAGCGGAAGGTGTCGGCGGTCAGCCGCAAGGAGGGGCCGGGCGGGAAGATGTAGGTCCCGCGCGCGATGTACTCCTTCAGGACGTCGTTCTGCACGGTGCCCGTCAGCTGCCCGCCCGTGATGCCCTGTTCCTCCGCGACCAGCTGGTACATCAGGAGCAGCAGCGCGGCCGGGGCGTTGATGGTCATCGAGGTGGACACCCGGTCGAGGGGGATGCCGGCCAGCAGCACCCGCATGTCCTCGACCGAGTCGACGGCGACGCCGACCTTGCCGACCTCCCCGTGCGCGAGCGGGGCGTCGGAGTCGTGCCCCATCTGGGTGGGCAGGTCGAAGGCCACGGACAGCCCGGTCCCGCCGCCCTCGATGAGCGCCCGGTAGCGGGCGTTGGACTCGGCGGCCGTGCCGAATCCGGCGTACTGGCGCATGGTCCAGGGCCGGCCGGTGTACATCGTGGGGTGGATCCCCCTGGTGAAGGGGTACTCCCCGGGGCTGCCGAGGCGCTCCTCGGGATCCCAGCCCGTCAGGTCGCCGGGACCGTACACCGGTTCGACGGGGATGCCGCTCTCGGTGCGTGCGGTGGAACGGGCCATGAGGAACCCTCCGTGTCCGTGGAGCCGACGGGCCCGGGGGCTGGTACAACCGAGCCCGCGACGGCCGCTGGTCACAATGGGGCAACATCGCGCGTTCGTCCGCAACTGTCCACGCCCGTGAGGCATCACCTAGATACACGACGTTGAACTCGGGGGACCCGCCATGCACCGACAGAGAGCCATCATCCGTACGCTCGGCCTGGCCGCGGCCGTCGCGCTCACCGCGACCGCCTGCGGGCCCCAGGGTTCCGGCGCCGCTCCGGCCGCCCCCTCGGCGCCGCCTGCGGGCAGCTCCCCGGCGGCCTCCCCGTCTGCGGGCGACGACAAGCCCGGCGAGGCGTCGCCTTCCGCGTCGCCCTCGCAGTCCCCGTCCTCGTCGTCCTCGCCGTCGCCCTCGCAGTCGTCCGCTCCGGGCCCCAAGCCGCTCATGGCCAACGGCGACGAGAGCGAGCAGGTCCGCGAGCTCCAGGCGAGGCTGCGCCAGCTCAAGCTGGTGTCGACGGCGCCCACCGCCTTCTACGGCTCGAAGACGACCGCCGCGGTCAGGACGTTCCAGTCGCAGCACGGGCTGGCCGCGACCGGCTCGGTGGACGAGGCCACCTGGCAGAAGGTGCAGGGCCTCAGCCGGAAGCCGACGGACGAGGAGCTGCGCCCGCCGACCACCAACGAGGTGGACGCCCCGGACCCGCGCTGCATGCAGGGCCGGGTGATGTGCATCAGCAAGGAGAGCCGCACCCTCGCCTGGATGATCGACGGCAAGGTCGTCTCCACGATGGACGTGCGCTTCGGGTCGGAGAACACGCCGACCCGCGAGGGCCTCTTCCAGGTGGAGTGGAAGGCGAAGGAGTGGACGTCGACGATCTACCACACGTCGATGCCGTACTCGATGTTCTTCAGCCAGGGCCAGGCCGTGCACTACTCGTCGGACTTCGCGGCCCGCGGCTACGCCGGCGCCTCGCACGGCTGCGTGAACGTCCGGGACAAGGGGAAGCTGTCGGCGCTCTTCGACCAGGTGAAGGTGGGCGACAAGGTCGTCGTCTACTGGTGAGCCGCCGGGCCCGGAGCGGTCGGAAGGAGTGAGGGCGCGGGCAGGGCCGGGGGAACGTGCCCCGCCCGCGCCGGTTGCGCAGAGCCCAGGGGTACGGGGGGAACCCCGGCTCGTGCGCGGCCGATGACCAGTCGGCTCGATACGTACTGCGCCGAGGGGTCGAAAAGTGTTACTGCCCTGCGCGGAGAGCTTGCCGAAACGTTTCCGCAGCTCGTTCCGGCCGCCGTTCAGGCCTTCGTCCGGCCGTCGTTCCGGCGCCTGCGCCGGCCCTCGTCAGCGGGTGCGGAAGCCGAGCGCGCCACCCGTCAGGGAGGACGGCGACGGCAGGGGGGCGCTGCCCTGGTCGGCCCCGCTCTGCGGGAGGCCGCGGGTGGACCCGTCCAGCAGGGTCGCGCAGAAGCGCTGGACCTTGGCGGCCCCGCCGGCCAGCTTCGAGAGGTACTCGCGCCGGTCGTCGGTGAGCTTCTTCGCCCTGTTGTCCCGGCACAGCTCCTCGGGGCGGGGCTTGTCCCGCCCCGTCAGGTCCCTGCCGCCGTCGGTGGTGGCGCCGCCGCTGTCGATGAACCGGTCGTCGCGGCTGCCGTCCGAGCCGGCCGCGCCACCGCCGCCCGCCGTGGCGGTACCGGGCGTGGCCGACGGGCCGGGCGCCGTCCCGGGCTGCGTACGGGAATCCGTGCCCGGGATCCGCGACGCGTCCGGGCTGGACGCGGGGACGTCACCGCCCAGGGACGGGGTCGGCCGCAGCTGCGGGACCAGGGTGGGGCCGGCGGTGTCCCCGGCGGGCTCCGGGTCCGAGTCGGCGCTGACGGAGACCGCCGGGGCGGGACCCGCCGTCAGGTGCGCGGCGCGGTCCAGCAGACCGGCTCCGGCGACGGCCGCGATCCCGCCGACGGCGACGCCGGCCAGCGCGGCCGCCAGCCCGAAGCGGGCGGCCGTGGCGGGGCGCCGCTGCGCGGGGATGCGTACGGGCGGTACGGGGGCCAGGGCGACCAGGGGCTCGTCGGCGCGGCCGGCGCCGGCCGGGCCGGGCTTCGCGGGCGCGCCGGATCCGGCCGCCTGGGCCCCCTCGGCGCGGGCGGCGCGGAAGGCGGCCAGGGCGGCCTCTTCACCGGGCAGCCCGCCCCCGGCGGCGCGGGGCGTCAGGGCGTCGAGGGCGGCACGCAGACGGGCGGCCTCCGCCCGGGCACGCGGGTCGGCGCCCGCTCCGGCCGGGCCGGGTGTTCCTCCGCGCAGCAGCTCGTCCGCCGTGGCCCCGTCCAGCCACGCGTTGTGCTCGTCGGCCATCACATGTCCTTCTGCGTCCGCCAACGTGAATGCGTCACACCGGTTTGCTTCACCAGATCTCCCGCCCGCGCGCGCTGGGCGGGCACCGCGTCGAGATCACGCTCCCGTGCCTGGTCCCCGGCATTATGGCCGACCCGGGCCCGCGGCTCCGCTTCGATTTCCGTCCCGCCCGCCGCACCGGCCGGGCCGGCGGCGCCGAACTCCGCGGTCAGCAGTTCCGCGAGCTTCTTCAGCCCCCGGTGCGCGGCGGTGCGGACCGCGCCGGGGCGCTTGCCCAGGGTCTCGGCCGCGCTCTTGGCGTCCAGGCCCACGACCACCCGTAGGACGACGGCCTCGGCCTGGTCCTGCGGGAGCTGGGCTATCAGCGCCATGGTCCGCCCGGTGGAGAGCGCCTCCATGGCCTCGCCCGCGGTGTCGCTGTCGGCGGCGCGCCCGGTCAGCTCGGTCTCGTCGCCGCCGATGGCGGGTCGGCGGCCGCGCATGCGGATGTGGTCGAGGGCCCGGTTGCGGGCGATGCGGGCGGCCCAGCCGCGGAAGCGGTCGGCGTCCCCGGTGAAGGAGGCGAGGTCGCGGGCGATCTGCAGCCAGGCCTCCGAGGTCACGTCCTCGGCGTCGCCGTCCCCGACGAGCGTGCGCACGTATCCGAGCAGGCGCGGGTGCACGGCGCGGTACACAGTCCGGAACGCGCTCTCGTCGCCGTCCTGTGCCGCGAGCACCGCGGCGGTCAGCTCGGCGTCGTCCCCCAGCAAAGTCCCCAACCCGTTCAACGTCCCTGTACGTGTGGCGCAAATCCGCACGTTACGGCCTACACGCACCTCTCGTCCACGAGTTGTACAACCAGCAACCAAGCCTGCGCGGAGCGGGGTGTGACAGAAAACGCACTCCATACGCTGAGATGGATACGGGCTTGTCGCACGAGTCCGTGACGGATGGCGACCGGGGCCTCTCCTGTGGGGGGTGGCGGCCTCGGTCGCCCTCCCCTTCTCGCGGGTCCCGGCCGGGCTCTTGACCGTTCTTGCGCCGGGTCAAACCTCCTGGCCTCATCCTTTCGGCTCACTTCCGGGTGAAATCCCCGCGCGAGCGGGGCGCGGCCCCTCCGAGATCGCTAGCGTGGCGGCACACCCCGCGCACGCCCCGAGGAGAACTCCGCTGTCCAGCCACCTTCCGGCACAGGTCCGCGGCCCGGCCTCCGCCCCCGGCGCCGGACTGGCGCGATTCAACTGCCTGCCGCCCGAGACCGCCCGCGCGGTCCTGCTGCGCTGCTGCGGCAGCGGGCGCTGGGCCCACCGGGTCGCCGCCCACCGCCCCTACCCGGACACCGCCTCGCTGCTGGCGGCGGCCGACGAGGCCGCGTACGACCTCTCCCAGCGCGACCTCTCCGAGGCACTGGCCCGGGAGTCCTCCGCCGAGCTGGGGCAGGGGGCCCCGTACGCCGCGCTGCTCGCGCTCGACGCGGCGCGGGCGGAGTACGAGCGGACCTTCGGGCACGCCTTCGTGATCTGCCTGGACGGGCATCCACCGGAGGAGCAGGTGGACCAGCTGCTGGCCGCGATCCGCCGCAGGATGGCTCACGAGATCGACGAGGAGCGCTCGATCGCCGCTGACGAACTGCGCCTGGTGACCCGCTCCCGGATGGTCCGGCTGCTGGACGGTCTCGCCGGTGTGCAGCGTCCGAACCCGGACGACGGCCTGTCTGCTGCCGATTTCGGGCTATTTGCCCCTGTGGGATAGCCCGTCCGTGCCTGTTTGATCACACCGGAGGACCCCGGGCGAGGGAACCGACAAAGCGTCGCTACGATGTCCGGGGCCGGTGGACCGTACCCGGCCGGGCCCGACCGACAAAGAAGCCGGCTGGCCCCCGCCCCGCTTCCGGAGGGTTTTCCGTGCCGGCTGGAACGTTGTACCGCGGCCGGGAAGGAATGTGGTCCTGGGTGGCTCATCGAGTCACCGGCGTCCTCATCTTCTTCTTCCTGTTCGTACACGTCCTCGACACCGCTCTCGTCCGCGTCTCCCCCGAGGCGTACGACGATGTCGTGGCTACCTACAAGACCCCGATCGTCGCGCTGCTGGAGTACGGCCTCGTCGCCGCCATCCTCTTCCACGCGCTCAACGGTCTCCGTGTCATCGCCGTGGACTTCTGGTCCAAGGGCCCCCGCCACCAGAAGTCGATGCTCTGGTGGGTCGTGGGCATTTGGGTCCTGCTGATGGGCGGGGCCCTGTACCCCGTACTCGGCCACGCCTACCTCGAACTGTTCGGGAAGTGACACGCATGTCCTCTGACACTTCTTCCGCCAAGGCGATCGGCGACGTGGAGGGCGTTTCCCTCTACGACACCGACAACCCGGCGCCCTACATCGAGGCCCCGCGCAAGCGCACCGGCAAGACCCCGCGCTCGACCCGCGGCAACTTCGAGATGGCCGCATGGCTCTTCATGCGCCTCTCGGGCATCGTGCTGGTCGTCCTGGTCATCGGCCACCTCCTGATCCAGCTGGTGCTGGACGGCGGCGTCTCCAAGATCGGCTTCGCCTTCGTGGCCGGCCGCTGGGCGTCCCCGTTCTGGCAGGTCTGGGACCTGCTGATGCTGTGGCTGGCCATGCTGCACGGCGCCAACGGTCTGCGTACCGTCATCAACGACTACGCGGAGCGCGCCAACACGCGGCTGTGGCTGAAGGGCCTGCTCTACACCGCCACGGTGTTCACCATCCTTCTGGGCACGCTGGTGATCTTCACCTTCGACCCGAACATCCGCTAGGCACGGGCTGAGGCGAATCGACTCATGAAGATCCACAAGTACGACACCGTCATCGTCGGCGCCGGTGGCGCGGGCATGCGCGCCGCCATCGAGGCGACGAAGCGCAGCCGCACCGCCGTGCTGACGAAGCTCTACCCCACCCGCTCCCACACGGGCGCGGCGCAGGGCGGCATGGCCGCCGCCCTGGCCAACGTGGAGGACGACAACTGGGAGTGGCACACCTTCGACACGGTCAAGGGCGGTGACTACCTGGTCGACCAGGACGCCGCCGAGATCCTGGCGAAGGAGGCCATCGACGCGGTCCTCGACCTCGAGAAGATGGGCCTGCCGTTCAACCGCACCCCGGACGGCACCATCGACCAGCGCCGCTTCGGCGGCCACTCCCGCAACCACGGCGAGGCGCCGGTCCGCCGGTCCTGCTACGCCGCGGACCGCACGGGCCACATGATCCTCCAGACGCTGTACCAGAACTGCGTCAAGGAGGGCGTGGAGTTCTTCAACGAGTTCTACGTCCTGGACCAGCTGCTGGTCGAGGAGGACGGCGTCAAGAAGTCGGCCGGTGTGGTCGCGTACGAGCTCGCCACCGGCGAGATCCACGTGTTCCAGGCCAAGGCCGTCATCTACGCCTCCGGCGGCACCGGCAAGTTCTTCAAGGTGACCTCCAACGCGCACACCCTCACGGGTGACGGCCAGGCGGCCTGCTACCGCCGGGGCCTGCCGCTGGAGGACATGGAGTTCTTCCAGTTCCACCCGACGGGCATCTGGCGCATGGGCATCCTGCTGACGGAGGGCGCCCGCGGTGAGGGCGGCATCCTGCGCAACAAGGACGGCGAGCGCTTCATGGAGAAGTACGCGCCGGTCATGAAGGACCTCGCGTCCCGTGACGTCGTCTCGCGCTCCATCTACACGGAGATCCGCGAGGGCCGCGGCTGCGGTCCCGAGGGCGACCACGTGTACCTGGACCTGACCCACCTGCCGCCGGAGCAGCTCGACGCGAAGCTCCCGGACATCACCGAGTTCGCCCGTACGTACCTCGGCATCGAGCCGTACACGGACCCGATCCCGATCCAGCCCACCGCGCACTACGCCATGGGCGGCATCCCGACCAACGTCGAGGGTGAGGTCCTGGCGGACAACACCACCGTCGTACCCGGCCTGTACGCGGCCGGCGAGGTCGCGTGCGTGTCGGTGCACGGCGCGAACCGCCTGGGCACCAACTCCCTGCTGGACATCAACGTCTTCGGCAAGCGCTCCGGTATCGCGGCGGCCGCGTACGCGGCCCAGAACGACTACGTCGAGCTGCCGGAGAACCCGGCGCAGCAGGTCGCCGAGCTCGTCGAGCGGCTGCGCAACTCCACGGGCAAGGAGCGGGTCGCCGAGCTGCGCCTGGAGCTCCAGGAGACGATGGACGCGAACGTGATGGTCTTCCGTACGGAGCAGACCATCAAGACGGCGGTCGAGAAGATCGCCGAGCTGCGCGAGCGCTACAAGAACGTGTCCGTCCAGGACAAGGGCAAGCGCTTCAACACGGACCTGCTGGAGGCCATCGAGCTGGGCAACCTGCTCGACCTGGCCGAGGTCATGGCCGTGTCCGCGCTGGCGCGCAAGGAGTCCCGCGGCGGTCACTACCGCGAGGACTACCCGAACCGCGACGACGTCAACTTCATGCGCCACACCATGGCGTACCGCGAGGTCGGCGCCGACGGCCAGGACTCCGTGCGCCTGGACTACAAGCCCGTCGTCGTCACCCGCTACCAGCCGATGGAGCGTAAGTACTGATGGCCACCCCGACCCTGGACAAGATGGAGGCGGCGGCCGCCGCTTCGCCGTACATCACGGTCACGTTCCGGATCCGCCGCTACAACCCCGAGGTCTCGGCCGAGGCGGAGTGGCAGGACTTCCAGATCGAGATCGACCCGAAGGAGCGCGTGCTCGACGGTCTCCACAAGATCAAGTGGGACCTCGACGGCACGCTGACCTTCCGCCGCTCGTGCGCGCACGGCATCTGCGGCTCCGACGCGATGCGGATCAACGGCAAGAACAGGCTCGCCTGCAAGACGCTGATCAAGGACATCAACCCGGAGAAGCCGATCACCGTCGAGGCCATCAAGGGCCTCACGGTGATGAAGGACCTCGTGGTCGACATGGAGCCCTTCTTCCAGGCGTACCGCGACGTCATGCCGTTCCTGGTCACCAAGGGCAACGAGCCGACGCGTGAGCGCCTGCAGTCCGCCGAGGACCGCGAGCGCTTCGACGACACCACCAAGTGCATCCTGTGCGCCGCGTGCACGTCCTCGTGCCCGGTGTTCTGGAACGACGGCCAGTACTTCGGCCCGGCGGCGATCGTCAACGCCCACCGCTTCATCTTCGACAGCCGTGACGAGGCGGGCGAGCAGCGCCTGGAGATCCTGAACGACAAGGACGGCGTGTGGCGCTGCCGCACGACCTTCAACTGCACCGACGCGTGCCCGCGCGGCATCGAGGTCACGAAGGCGATCCAGGAAGTCAAGCGCGCGCTGATCACCCGCCGCTTCTGATCCCCTTCACGCGCCGGACCCCGTCCGCCGGTCCCCGCCGAGGCCGGTGGACCGCCGAGGCCCGTACCCCTGCCAGGGGTACGGGCCTCGCTCGTGTACGCCGCCCACCGCGGGCGCGCCCCCGGCGAGCCGGCCGGCGCGCAGGGGTGAAGCCCGGCACGGCGCCTCGACACGTGCGCCCCGGCCCGGGAGCATGGGCGGCTGTGACGAGGCCCACCAGCACCGCGCGTCCCGGCGCCAGTTCGCAGCGCCTCGGGCGGCGGACGTTCCTCACCGCCCTCGGCACCGTCGCCGCCACCTTCGCCACCGGTGTAGCCGCCCGCGCCACCGACGACGCCCGGGACGCGGCCACCGCCGCCGAGTACGTGGACGTACAGCTCCTCAACATCACCGACCTGCACGGCTACCTCCAGGCCGCCCCGGGCGGCGACGCCACCATCACGGGCAACGGGGGCCGTACGTACACCGTCGGCGGCGTCGCCCACATGGCCGCCCACCTCGCCCGGCTCCGGGCCGGGCGGGCCAACTCGCTCTTCTTCACCCCCGGGGACGCCTTCGCGGGCTGGGAGTTCGACGCCGCCGCCTTCGCCGACGAACCTACCGTCGAGGCGCTCAACCGCATGGGCCTCGACTTCGCGACCGCCGGGAACCACGAGTTCGACAAGTCGCCCGCCATGCTGCGCCGGCACATGGAGCAGGGCGTGCCGTTCCCCGTCGAGGGCCGCGACGCCACCTTCACCGACTCCTCGGGCGCCCGCTTCCACGGCTGCGACTTCCGCTACCACAGCGCCAACGTCGTCCGGGGTTCCGACGGGCGCACCGTCCTGCCCGCGTACAACATCGAGACGGTCCGCACCGCCGCCGGACAGGAGCTGCGGATCGGCTTCGTCCACCTCACCGCCCTCGGCACCGAGCTGCTGCCCGGCTCCTACCAGCCCGGGCTCACCACCCTCGACCAGGTCGCCACCGCCGACCGGTACGCGGCCCTGCTGAAGGCCCGGGGCGTGGGCGCCCTCGTCCTCAGCGTCCACGACGGGGCCGTGGCCGGCGCCGACTTCAACAGCGGCTCCGACCCCACCGGTCCGGCCCTCGACCTGGCGCTGCGCGTCTCCCCCGACTTCGACGCCATCGTCACCGGCCACTGGCACAGCCGGTTCAACATGATGGTCCCGGATCCCGACGGCGTCCCCCGCCCCTTCGTCGAGGCGGGCTGCCACGGCCAGCTCATCAACGAGATCAACCTCCGCCTCGACCCGGTGACCGGCCAGGTGGTCCGCGAGCTGACCGTGTCGACCAACCACCCCAACACCCGCGACATCGCCCCGGACCCGGACCTCAAGGAGGTCGTCGACTACTGGGCCGGCCAGGCCGCCGCGCGCGACGCCGCCCGGATCGGCCGGCAGACCGGCTCGTTCCGGCGTACGCGCGACACCGCCGGCGAGAGCACCATGGGCGACCTGGCCGCCGACTGGGCGCTGTGGGCGGGCCGCAGGCCGTCCGACCCGGAGAACGACGCCAACGCCCACCCCAACGTGCCGGCCCAGCTCGCCCTGGTCGCCGCCGCTCCCCGGGTGGGCCAGGCCGTGATCGCCGGGGACCTGGTGCGTGACGCGGCGTCGGGCGGCGCGGTCACCTTCGGCCGGGCCTGGCGGGCCGTCGGCTACGGCAACCCGGTCGTCACCGCGACGGTGACGGGACGGCAGATCCACGACGCACTGGAGCAGCAGTGGACGAGGGCGGCGAGCGGCGAGCTGCTCTTCGCGCCGCTCGCCGTCTCCCGGAACGTGCGCTACACCTTCGACGCCCGGGGCGGGGTCGGTGACCGGGTGGATCCGGCGGACGTGTTCATCGACGGCGTCCCGCTCGATCCCGCCGGCAGCTACCGGCTCGCGGCACCCTCGTACACCTTCCTCGCGTGCGACGGCTACGACGCCCTCGCGGGCTTCCGGGCCCCCTACCGCCACCAGCGCGACTTCGAGAGCTTCGTCGCGTACGTCCGCGAGACGGGGACGCTCACGCCCGCGCCGCTGGACCGGGTGACGGCCGCGCACGCGGACCGGCGCGGCGCCGAGGTCGGCACCGTCCGGGAGCCGGGCCCCGTCCTCCACTCCGACGGCTCCGCGACGCCCCGCCCCCAGGCCGCGATCATCGCGGCGGACCGCCCCGCGGGGATCCGCGCCGGGTACCGGCCGCCCTGCTGACCAAGGCTTGAACCTGTTCAAAAATAGGTCTAGAGTCAGCCCTGCCAAGGAGTTGAACACGTTCAAGGGGGCTGGGGCAATGGACCTCACCGTGGTCGCGTACGTCATCTACCTGCTCATCAGCATCGGGCTGACCGTCTGGGTGGCCCGTACGCTCAGCCGCAACGGCCGCGTCTTCATCGGCGACGTCCTCCAGGGGAACGAGAAGCTCGCCGACGCCGTCAACCACCTGCTGGTGGTCGGCTTCTACCTGGTCAACGTCGGCTTCGTGACCCTGTACCTGCGTTCGGGCGAGACGATCCTCGAAGCGCGCGGCCTCTTCGAGGCGCTGTCGGTCAAGCTCGGCGTCGTCCTGCTGGTCCTCGGCGTCATGCACCTCGGCAACGTGTGGGTCCTGAGCCGGATGCGCCGCCGCGGGATCATGGAGCGCCAGGCCCCGCAGATGCCGCCGCTGCCGCCGGTCGCCCCGCAGGGGTGGACCGCGCCGGCCGGGGCCTGACCGGTGGCGCGGGGCGCGCGGGCCGCGCGGGCCGCCGTCCGGCACCTGACCGTCCTGTACGACGCCGACTGCCCCGTGTGCGTCCACATCCGGAACTGGCTGCTGGGGCAGCGGCAGCTGGTCCCGCTGCGGCTCGTGCCGGCGGCCTCCGCCGAGGCCTGGCGGCGGTTCCCGCGGCTGGCGCACGCCGACACCCTCCGCGAGATCACCGTCGTCGGGGACGGGGGGCAGGTGTGGCGCGGGACGGACGCCTTCATCGTGTGCCTGTGGGCGCTGGCCGAACACCGCGCGAAGGCCGACTGGCTCGCCACCGCGGCGGGCCGGCCCTTCGCGAAGGCCGCCATGTACACGGCCGCCGCCGTCCGGCACGCGGTCCGTACCAATTCCCAAGCGGAGCCCCGAGAACCGGCCTGTGACGAACAGTGCCCGGCGCCCCGATAGGGTCGGACACCGTGACAGATCAGAAGGCGCCCAAGAGCGAGCAGACCCGCACGCTCATTCTCGAAACCGCGCTCCGGCTCTTCCAGGAGCGCGGTTTCGACAAGACGACCATGCGGGGCATCGCCAAGGAGGCAGGGGTCTCGGTCGGCAACGCGTACTACTACTTCGAGTCCAAGGAACACCTGGTCCAGGGGTTCTACGACCGGATCGGCGCCGCACACCAGGCGGCCGTCCGGCCCGTCCTGGACCAGGAGACCGACCTCCAGAAGCGGCTCGCCGGCGTGCTGACGAGCTGGCTGGACATCGCGGAGCCCTACCACGAGTTCGCCTCCCAGTTCTTCAAGAACGCGGCGGACCCGGAGAGTCCGCTGAGCCCCTTCTCCGCGGAATCGGAACCGGCGCGCAAGGCGGCCATCGACATCCACCGCGAGGTGCTGGCCGGGGCGAAGACCAAGGTGCCGGCCGAACTGGCGGACGTGCTGCCGGAGCTGATGTGGCTCTCGCAGATGGGCCTGGTCCTCTACTGGGTCTTCGACCGCTCGCCCGGCAGCGAGAAGACGCGCCGGCTCGCCGAGCGCGGTGCGCAGCTGACCACGCGGGGCATCGTGCTGGCCCGGTTCCGGGTGCTGCGGCCGCTGGTGCGCGAGGTGCACGAGCTGTTCGCGGACTTCCTGCCGGGCATGGCCCAGACGGCGGCCTCGCGCGCCGGGAAGCGGGCCTCGGACCCGCACCCCGGCGAGGAGTGAGCGCCCGGCCCCGGCCCCCGGGGTCTCAGCCGAGGACCAGCAGGGCGGCGACGGCCGGGCCGAAGGCGCCGCCGAGCTGGTAGCAGAGGGTGAACAGGCCGATGGCGCTGGGCCGCTGGGCCTCCCCGGGGGCGTCGGCCACGGCGTGCGTGGACAGGATGGCGTTGGCTGCGCCGGCGGTGAACACCCCCGCCGCGGTGGCCGCCAGCAGCAGAGCCCCTGAGGTGCCGAGGATCCCGGCGAGCGCGGCCAGGGCGCCGGTGGTGACGAGGACCGTACGCACGGCCGTCCGGCTCATCCGGGCCGAGGCGGCGGCGAGCGGCCAGGACAGCGCGGACCCGGCGAGCAGCGCGACCAGCTGTCCGGTGCCGGCGGCGGCGGTGTCCCAGCCGGCGCGGTCGGCGAGCAGCCGGGGCACCGCGAAGAGCAGCGTGAAGTAGGAGGCCGAAAGGGCCAGCGCGAGCAGCGAGGAGACCACGAACACGGGCCGGCGCAGCAGCGCGGCGGGCACGAACCCGTCGGGGCGCCGGCGGACGTGCACGGCGAGCAGCGCGGCGGCGACGAGGGCTGCGGCGAGGGCGGCGAGCGGTGCGGTCGGCAGCAGGACCAGGGCGGTGGCGAGCGCGGTCAGCAGGGCGGCGCCGCGGCCGTCGAAGCGGCCGGGGGCGGGCGGGGTGCCCGCGCCGGCCCGGCGGAGGACGGCGGGCACCGCCAGCAGGGACACGGCCTGGACGGTGAGGGCGATCCGCCATGAGGCGCCGTCCGCGAGGGCCCGGCCGAGCAGCGGCCCGGCCGCGCCGAGCATGCCGAAGCCGGCGCTGAGGACGCCCATGCGGCGGGCGGTTCCGGCGAGGCTGATCGCGGCCGCGACCAGCCCGGCGCCGCCCGCCGCCTGGGCGCAGCGGCCGGCCAGGGTGAGCGGGAGCCAGGGGGAGGCGGCGACCAGCAGGGTGCCGGCCAGGACCAGGACGGTGGCCAGGCGCAGCACCGCGGCGAGGCCCCGGCGGCGCAGGAGTCCGGCGAGCAGCGGGGTGCCGACGGCGATCGCCCAGCCGAAGCCCGTGAGCAGCCAGGCGGCGCCGGCGGTGGTGACGCCGAGGGAGGCGGCCATGTCGGGGAGGATCAGCACCGGCGCGTTGGCCCCGGCGGCGATGGGCGTGGCCAGCAGGGCGAGCCAGAGGACGGGGACGGGCCCGCGCTCCGGGACGGCGGTGCTCCTGCTCCCGACGGTCGTGCCGGTGCCGGTGGTGGCGGTCATGACAGCCCCTCCCCTTCACATCTCAGCCTTGACAATCTCAACGTTGAGATAAAAACACCGGCAGTGGTTCAACGTCAAGTGTCTTAACGTTGAGGTAATCTGGGGTCATGGAAGACGCCAGGGAGAAGGACACGGTGGCCACCTTCATCGGCCAGTGGGAGGCGGAGTGCCCCGACCTCGCGGCGGGTCTGTGGCCGGTCGAGGTCCTGGCCCGCATCCAGCGGATGACCCGGATCATCGACAAGCAGCTCAAGGCCTTCATGGCCGAGCGCGGCCTGGAGGTCGGCGAGTTCGACGTCCTGGCCAGCCTGCGCCGATCGGGCCCGCCGTACGCGATGACCGCCGGCGCCCTGATCCCGGCCGCGATGGTCACCTCGGGCGCCATCACCAACCGGATCGACCGGCTGGAGGCCAAGGGCCTGGTCGAGCGGGTCCGCGACGGGGCGGACCGCCGCTCGGTACGGATCCGGCTGACCGACGAGGGCCTGGCGGTGAGCGGTGCCGTCATGGAGGAGCACCTGGTGCACTACGCCCGGCTGCTGGCCCCGCTGGACCCCGGCACGGCGTCCGTGGTCGCCGACGCCCTGCGCACCCTGCTGCTGGCCCACGGCGACACCGTGGGGAGCACTCCCTAGTCAGGGCCCAGGCTGTCCGGTCGGACCGGGTCAGGCCTGGTACGAGGCGAGTTCGACGACGGTGATGTCGGACGGGGCTCCGACCCGCACCGGCGGACCCCACGCGCCCGCGCCGCGGGAGACGTACAGCTGGGTGTCGCCGTAGCGCTCCAGGCCCGCGACGGTCGGGTTCGCCAGCTCGGCCAGGTACTTGCCGGGCCACAGCTGGCCGCCGTGGGTGTGCCCGGAGAGCTGGAGGTCCACGCCGTGGCGGACGGCCTCGTCGATCACGATCGGCTGGTGCGCGAGGAGCACGGAGGTGCGGGAGCGGTCGCGGTCCCCGAGGGCCGCCCCGAAGTCGGGGCCGTGGCCCTCGCTCTCCCCCTGGACGTCGTTGACCCCGGCGAGGTCGAAGTGCGGCAGCTCGCGGCGGGCGTTCTCCAGGGGGGTGAGGCCGAGTTCGCGGACGTGGTCGACCCACTGCCGGGCGCCGGAGAAGTACTCGTGGTTGCCGGTGACGAAGTAGCTGCCGAGGCGGGCGCGGAGCTCGCGCAGCGGCTCGGCGGCGGGGCCGAGGTCGTGGACGTCACCGTCCACGAGGTCACCGACGACGGCGATGAGGTCGGGCTGGGTGCGGTTGACGGTGTCGACGATGCGGCGGGTGTGGGCGCGGCCGAGGACGGGGCCGAGGTGGACGTCGCTGACGACGGCGATCCGGAACCCGTGCGCCGCGCGGGGCAGCCGGGCCAGCGGCACCTGCACCCGCTTGACGCGCGGCCCGCGGAGCACCCCGTAGGTCCCGGCCCCCACGGTCACCCCCGCCGCGGCCACGGCCGCCCCGCCGAGCACCCGGGCCGCGAACACCCGCCGGCTCACCTCCCGCGCCGCGGCGTCGCCGGGAGCGGGCACCGCGCCCGGCTGCGCGGCGGGGCCGTCCTGCGGGGCGGTGGCCGGCCGGTCGGCGGCGGGCCCCTGCGGGGCCGATCCCCCGCCCGCCCCTTCCCGCAGCCGCGGCTCCTCCCCCGCCCCCGCGGACACGGCGACGGGATCCCCGGCCGCATCCGCCGCGACACGGGGCTGCGCCCCGGACACCTCGCCCGCGCCGCGGACTCCGACTCCCCCGGACGTACCGGCCGTACCCGCCTCGGCAGGGGGCAGTGCCCCGGAGCCCGCGGCCGGAACCTGCGGTGGCCGCGGGGCACCGGGGGCGGCGGGCCGGCGGAGCCAGAGGCGGCGGACCGGCTCCGCCACCGCCATCGCCATCGTCAGGTACAGCAGCACCGCCAGCCACATGTACCCCGGCCACGCCACCAGCCGCTCGAACCAGAACGGCGCGCCCGCCCGTCCGGCGGTGAGCGCCGCCAGCGCCAGCAGCGGCAGCGCGAAGGCCAGCACCGTGCCCGCCCGCCGGAGCGGCCCGCCCGCACGGGTCGTGTCGCGGACCAGCCGGACCCACAGCCACCGGTGGACCAGCCCCAGCAGCGCCAGTACCGCGGCCACCGCCGCGATCACCACGACCACGGTCATCGCGATTCCCGCCGCAGGGCCAGGAGACCGCGCACCCCGATCACCCCAACGGCCGTCCCCAGGAGAAAGGACGTCACCGCCAGGAGAAGGTGGACCCAGAAGTAGGGCGTGGGCCGGCCGTCGTCGAAAGCCAGACCGCTGGCGTCGTGGAGGAGGTTCTTGACGAACGTGGACCAGATCACCCAGGACCAGACTCCGAACGCTGCGAGGAACCAGGACGCGGTGCGGCTGAGTTTCATGTCCCCAGTATCGGATTCGTCCCCAGGACGGACGCGCCGGGGTGGGCCGTACCGGGGGTGGTTGGGCCCGGTTGGCCGGTCCCGGGCGCCGGTCAGTCAATCGGGATGTACGTTCACCTGCGTGTCTGCCAAGAAGACCGCGCTGACGGTCCTTTCCGCCGCGCTGCTGCTTCCAGCGGTGCTCATGGCACCCGCGAGCGCGCCCGCCGAGGCGGCGCCGGCGCCGCCCCCGCCGGCCGACGGGAAGGGACAGCCCCCGAAGGCACCGGACGCCGCCGCGCCGCCCCCCTCGATGTCCACCGTCGGCGGCGCCCGCCTCGGGCAGCCCGGGACCCAGGTCAACCTGCTGCCCGGCGCGCCCGCCCTCCCGGCCAACCTCAGCGGCCGTTCCTGGATCGTGGCGGACGCCGAGACGGGCGAGGTCCTCGCGGCGCACAACGCCCACTGGCGGCTGCCCCCGGCCTCCACCATGAAGATGCTGTTCGCCGACACGGTGCTGCCCGGCCTCCCCAAGGACAAGGTGCACCTGGTCACCGACGAGGACATGGAGGGCGTCGGCCCGGGCAGCAGCCTGGTCGGGGTCAAGGAGGACCACGAGTACAGCGTCCACGACCTGTGGCTGGGCGTCTTCCTGCGCTCCGGGAACGACGCGGTGCACGTGCTGTCGGCCATGAACGGCGGCATCGAAAAGACCGTCAAGGACATGCAGGCGCACGCCGAGGAGCTCCAGGCCCTGGACACCCACGTGGTGTCCCCGGACGGCTACGACGCCCCCGAGCAGGTGTCCAGCGCCTACGACCTCACCCTCGTCGCCCGCTCCGGGCTGCAGAAGCAGGACTTCCGCGAGTACTGCGGCACGGCGGAGGCGAAGTTCCCCGGCCGGCAGGAGGCGGGCCGGCCGCGCGAGTACTTCGAGATCCAGAACACCAACCGGCTGATGACCGGCGCCGGCGGCATCACCCCCTACAAGGGCATCGCCGGGGTGAAGAACGGCAACACCACCATGGCCGGCTCGACCTTCACCGGCGCCGCCCAGCGCGGTGACAAGAAGCTGCTGGTGACGGTCATGAACCCGGACAACGGCGGCCTGAACGGGGTGTACGAGGAGACCGCGCAGCTCTTCGACTGGGGTTTCGCCGCGGCCGGCAAGGTCAAGCCGGTCGGCGAGCTGGTCCCGCCGAAGAGCCTGGACGCCTCCCCGCTCGGCTCCCCCGCCCAGACGCACGGGAAGGGCAAGCCGGCGGCGGGCGGCCAGGCGGCCTCCGGCTCCGGCGGGCTCGGCACGGCGCTCGGGATCGCGGGCGGGGCGCTGGCCGTCCTGACGGGCGGGGCCTTCGTGGTCAACCGGCGCTGGCCGCGCGGCCGCCGCGGCCCCGGCGGCGGCGACGCCCTCTAGAGCCGGCTAGGGAACGGCTTCGGCCCCGTCGTCGGGGCGGTACTCCCCGGACGCGGCTCCGCCGGCCGCGTCCTGCGCGTCGTCCGTGTCGTCCGCTTCGGCCGGGTCCCGGTGGCCGGTCGCCGTCCAGGCCGCGCAGAAGAGGAGCAGCCGCGCCGTGAAGCTGATCCACAGCAGCAGGGCGATCGGCACGCCGAAGGCCCCGTACATGCTCTTGGCCGCGACCTCCCGCATATAGCCGCTGAGCAGCAGTTTCAGCAGCTCGAAGCCCGCCGCGCCGATCAGCGCCGCCTGGATCAGGCGGCCGCGGGGCGGGTCGACGCCGGGCAGCAGGGTCAGGAGGTAGAGCAGCAGCAGGAAGGCGGCCAGGACGCCGACGACGAAGGCCGCGCCGCGCAGCAGCGCCCCGCCCACGCCGTCGCGCGGGATGCCGAGGACTTCGGCGAACTTGCCGACCGCGCTGGCTCCCACGATCGACGCGGCGGCCGAGGCGAGGGCGGCGCCGCCGAGGCCGAGGAGGACGAGGGCGTCCTTGCCCTTGCGCAGGAAGGGGTTGCCCTCGTCCTCGTCGTCCTTCTCCCACACCGCGCGCAGGCAGTCGCGCATCGAGCCGATCCAGCCGATACCGGTGAAGAGGAGCACGGCGCCGGCGACGAGGCCGACGGTGCCGGCGTTGGCGACGAGCCCCTCCAGGTCGAGCTGGTCGGAGATGCCGGGGACCTGTTCGGCGAGGCTGTGCTGGAGCTTGTCCAGCTGGTCCTGGCTGAGCAGGGTGGCGCCGACGGCGGCGGCGACCGTGATCAGCGGGAAGAGCGCGAGGAAGCTGATGAAGGTGATCGCGGCGGCGAGGCGGGTCCAGTGCACGCGGTCGAGGCGCTCGTAGGAACGCCAGGCGTGGGTCCGCATGGCGGCCGTGGCCGCCGGCCCGATCACCGGGAGTTTCTTCAGCCAGTCCATGGGGCCACCGTAAATGAGCTGCCGGAAATAGCCAGGATTGTCGCTTTCGGGCAGTACGGTCGTCGATTGTGACTTTTCGCCCTACGGCTCGTTCTGCGACCCGTCCGTTCCACACGCTGGTCCTGCGGGGCCTGCGGTTCCGTGCCCGCCGGGCCCTGCGGCTCCTGCGTCAGGAGCGGCGCGCGGCCGTGTCGCCCACCGGAGCGGGCTGTGCGGGGACGCCGGCGGTGCCCGCGCCGAAGGGGTACTCGCGCAGCATGCGCCAGACCCCGTCCGAACCCTGCTCGTAGAGGGCGAAGCCCTGGCACAGCCAGGCGGCGGCGTAGTCGGCGAGCTCGGCGAAGGCCCGGTCCATCGCCTCGTCGCAGATCCCGTGGGCGACCGTGACGTGCGGGTGGTACGGGAACGCCAGCTCGCGCGCGAGCGGCCCCTCGGGATCGCGGACGCGGCCCTGGAGGCGGGTGCAGCCCGCCGTGCCCTCGGCGAGCCGGACGAAGACGACCGGCGAGAGGGGGCGGAAGGTTCCCGTCCCCTCCAGGCGCATCGGGAAGGCCCGGAAGGAGCCCGCGACCTCCGCCAGGTGGGCGCGGACCGCGGGCAGCCGCTCCGCCTCCACCTCGGTGGGCGGCAGGAGGGTGACGTGCGTGGGGATGCCGTGCGCGGCGGCGTCCCCGAAGCCGGCGCGCAGCTCCTGGAGCTGGCGGCCGTACGGCTCCGGGACCGCGATCGAAACGCCGAGCGTTACGGTCCCCACGTGTGTCTCCTTGGTGTGTGTACGAGGTGCTGCCGCCTCAGTGTGGCGCCAGCACCCCCTCGGCCGCCAGGGGCGCCGGTCCGTCAGTGCTTGGCGGGCAGGAAACCGAGGCGGTCGTACGCCTGCGCCAGGGTCTCCGCGGCGACCGCCCGCGCCTTCTCCGCGCCCTTGGCCAGCAGGGAGTCCAGGGTCTCCGGGTCGTCCAGGTACTCCTGGGTGCGCTGCTTGAAGGGTGTGACGAAATCGACCATCACGCCGGCGAGGTCGGTCTTGAGCGCGCCGTAGCCCTTGCCCTCGTAGCGGGCCTCCAGGGCGGGGACCGACTCGCCCGTGAGGGTGGAGTAGATCGTGAGCAGGTTGCTGACGCCCGGCTTGTTCTCCGTGTCGAAGCGGATCTCGGACCCGGTGTCGGTGACCGCGCTCTTGATCTTCTTCTCGGTGACCTTGGCCTCGTCGAGGAGGTTGATCAGGCCCTTCGGGGAGGACGCGGACTTCGACATCTTGATCGACGGGTCCTGGAGGTCGTAGATCTTCGCGACCTCCTTGACGATGTGCGCGGCGGGGAGCGTGAAGGTCCGGCCGAAGCGCTGGTTGAAGCGCTCCGCCAGGTCGCGGGTCAGCTCGATGTGCTGGCGCTGGTCCTCGCCGACCGGGACGGCGTTCGCCTGGTAGAGCAGGATGTCGGCGACCTGGAGGATCGGGTACGTGAAGAGGCCGACGCTGGCGCTGTTGACCCCGCCCTTGGCGGACTTGTCCTTGAACTGGGTCATCCGGCTGGCCTCGCCGAAGCCGGTGATGCAGTTCATGACCCAGCCGAGCTGCGCGTGCTCGGGCACGTGGCTCTGGACGAAGAGCGTGCAGCGCTCGGGGTCCAGGCCGGCGGCGAGCAGCTGCGCGGCGGACAGGCGTGTGTTGGCGCGGAGGTCCTTCGGATCCTGCGGCATGGTGATCGCGTGCAGGTCGACGACCATGTAGAAGGCGTCGTGCGTCTCCTGGAGGGCGACGTACTGGCGGATCGCTCCGAGGTAGTTCCCGAGGTGGAACGAGCCGGAGGTGGGCTGGATGCCGGAGAGCGCGCGAGGACGATCAGAAGCCATGCCGCCATTCTCTCAGGTGCCCGACCCGTCCTGGGCCCGCGCCCGGGAGCCCGCCGCGCGGCCGAAGTCCCCGACCCCGCCCTTCGCCCGTTCCCCAGCGCCGGCGTTCGGGGCGGAAGCGGAGAAAGGGCGGGGCGGGGAGGGGCTCCGCGCAGCGGGACCTCGGGCGGGCTACGCCAGCGGGAGGCCCGGGGCCGGGTAGGCGGCCAGGAGGTCGGCGACCTCGGCGCGGACGGCGCCCAGGGCCGGCTCGTCGTCCTTGGCGGCCGCGTCGACGGCGCGGGAGATCCACTCCGCCACCAGCGGCATGTGCTCCACGCCCAGCCCCCGCGACGTCAGCGACGGCGTACCGATGCGGATGCCCGACGGGTCGAACGGCTTGCGCGGGTCGAACGGCACCGTGTTGTAGTTCACCACGATCCCCGCCCGGTCCAGCGCCTTCGCCGCGACCTTGCCCGCCACGCCCCGCGAGGTCAGGTCCATCAGGATCAGGTGGTTGTCCGTGCCGCCCGAGACGAGGTCGAAGCCCCGCTCCAGCAGCGCCCCGGCCAGCGCCTTCGCGTTGGCGACGACCGCGTGGGCGTACGAGACGAACGACGGCTGCGCGGCCTCGTGGAGGGCCACGGCGATGCCGGCCGTCGTCTGGTTGTGCGGGCCGCCCTGGAGGCCGGGGAAGACCGCCTTGTCGATGGCCTTCGCGTGCTCCTCCCGGCACATCAGCATCGCGCCGCGCGGCCCGCGCAGGGTCTTGTGGGTGGTCGTGGAGATCACGTCCACGTGCCCCGCCGGGGAGGGGTGGGCCCCGCCCGCGATCAGGCCCGCGATGTGGGCGACGTCCGCGACCAGGACCGAGCCCGCCTCCTCGGCGATCGAGGCGAAGGCGGCGAAGTCGATGGTCCGGGGCAGGGCCGTACCGCCACAGAAGATGACCTTCGGGCGCTCCGCGAGGGCCAGCGCCCGGACCTCGTCGTAGTCGATGAGGCCGGTGTCGGCCCGGACGCCGTACTGGACGCCCCGGAACCAGGAGCCCGTCGCCGAGACCCCCCAGCCGTGCGTCAGGTGCCCGCCCATCGGCAGGGCCATGCCCATCACCGTGTCCCCGGGCCGGGCGAAGGCCAGGTATACGGCCAGGTTCGCCGGCGAGCCCGAGTACGGCTGGACGTTGGCGTGGTCCACCCCGAACAGGCCCTTGGCCCGCTCGACCGCCAGCGCCTCGACGCGGTCGATGTTCTGCTGGCCCTCGTAGTAGCGGCGGCCCGGGTAGCCCTCGCTGTACTTGTTCTGCAGGACCGTGCCGGAGGCCTCCAGGACCGCCGCGGAGACGTAGTTCTCGCTGGGGATCAGCCGCAGCGTCTGCGCCTGGAGGGTCTCCTCGGCGGTGACGAGCGAGGCGAGCTCGGGGTCGGTGGCGTACAGGGCGGGCTGGCGGTGCGCGGTCATCGCGGCTCCTCCGGGGTCGATGTCGTCTCTCGTCCCCGCGAGGCCCAGGCGAGCGGCCCTGTCTGCGGTCGTACGCGCACGACTCCCCCGGAGTCCGTTCTCCGTGCGCCAGTCGCCGTGCGTACCGCACACCCTAGCGGGCGCGGCTGCGGGGAGGTTTCCGGGTCCACGATCCGAGCGACGATACAAAGGACGTCACCCACGTCACCCGCGCCACCAGCCAGACGGACGATCGGAGACCCCGTGTCGAGAACTGCTGATGCCATCCGCTCCGCCGAGGAACACAGCGCGCACAACTACCACCCCCTGCCGATCGTCGTCGCGTCGGCGGACGGGGCCTGGATGACCGACGTGGAGGGCCGCCGGTACCTCGACATGCTCGCCGGGTACTCGGCGCTCAACTTCGGCCACGGCAACCGCCGGCTGATCGACGCCGCCCGGGCCCAGCTGGAGCGGGTCACTCTCACCTCGCGCGCCTTCCACCACGACCGCTTCGCCGACTTCTGCACCGAACTGGCCGCGCTGTGCGGCAAGGAGATGGTGCTGCCCATGAACACGGGCGCGGAGGCGGTGGAGACGGCGGTCAAGACGGCCCGCAAGTGGGGGTACGAGGTCAAGGGCGTCCCCGACGGCCAGGCCAAGATCGTCGTCGCGGCGAACAACTTCCACGGCCGTACGACGACCATCGTGTCCTTCTCCACCGACCACGAGGCCCGCGACCACTACGGCCCCTACACACCCGGCTTCGAGATCGTCCCGTACGGGGACCTGACCGCCCTCGACGCCGCCGTCACCGCCAACACGGTGGCCGTGCTGCTGGAACCGGTCCAGGGCGAGGCGGGCGTCCTCGTCCCGCCCGCCGGATACCTGCCGGGCGTACGGGAGCTGACGCGCCGGCGGAACGTGCTGTTCATGGCGGACGAGATCCAGTCGGGCCTGGGCCGCACCGGCCGGACCTTCGCGTGCGAGCACGAGGGCGTCGTGCCCGACGTGTACGTGCTGGGCAAGGCGCTCGGCGGCGGGGTGGTGCCCGTGTCCGCCGTGGTCGCCGACCGGGACGTGCTCGGGGTGTTCCGCCCGGGCGAGCACGGGTCCACCTTCGGCGGGAACCCCCTCGCCTGCGCCGTCGCCCTGGAGGTGATCGCGATGCTGCGCACCGGCGAGTACCAGCAGCGCGCCGCCGAACTCGGCGACCACCTGCACCGGGAGCTGAACCTGCTGACCGGCGGCGGCGCGGTGACCGCCGTACGCGGCCGCGGGCTGTGGGCGGGCGTGGACATCGACCCGGCGCGCGGGACGGGCCGCGACGTCTCCGAGAAGCTGATGGAGCTGGGCGTCCTGGTGAAGGACACCCACGGGTCGACGATCCGCATCGCACCGCCGCTGGTGATCAGCAAGGAGGACCTGGACTGGGGGCTGGACCAGCTGCGGTCGGTGCTCTCCGCCTAGCCGGCCGAACAGCGCGGGTGCGGCCGGTCCGGCCGCACCCGCGCTGCTCGGGGCGCTGCGGTGGACACCGGGAACGGTCCGCCGGACGATGGAAGGACCCCGTACGGGTGCGCGCCCCTGGTCTTCGCGGGCCGCCCCTCCGATGGGAGACCCCCATGCACCGACGCAACCGAAACACCCTGCTCTGCGGCGTCCTGGCGTCCTGCGTCGCCCTCGGCGGCGCCGCCGCCGTCGCCGCACCGGCGGCCGCCGCCACCACGGCGGTGCCCACCGCCAGCTGTACGGTCACCCCCGACCCCGGCGGGAAGTTCGTCGTCATCACCGGCGAGGGCTTCACGCCGCCGCGCAACCTGAACGACGGCCAGTCGACCGAGCCGCTGAACATCGACGCCAACGGCAACTTCCGGGTCCAGCGGTTCCAGAAGAACGTCGACTACACCGTCCTCGCGGTCGCGGAGGACCAGAACTTCATCTTCGTGAACTGCAAGAAGGCGGAGCCCAAGTCCCCGTCCCCCACCAACAACCGGCAGGACTACCGCAACGGTTACAAGGACGGCGCCACGGCCGGCGTGAAGGCCTCCAAGGAAGACTGCGACAGCCCGCCCGCGCCGGACAAGAGCCAGACCCACTCCGACTCCTACTGGAAGGGCTGGACGGCAGGCGCGAAGCTGAGCTTCGAGAAGTACTGCCCGGACGCGGACTAGTCCTCCAGGATCACGTGCGGCAGGAACCGGGCGTACTCGTCCGTGACCGGCCCCGCCGACTCCCTGATGCCGAGCCCCGCCGCCTCCTCCTCCACGACCCACGCGCCGAGCACCACCCGGTTGCCGTCGAAGTCGGGCAGCGGGGCCAGCGCCTGGAAGACGTACGTCTCCCCCTCGGCCGGGACGAAGGGCTCCCCGCCCTCGCCCGGCTCGTGGAGCGTGACCCCGGCACCCTCGCGGCCCAGCAGCGGCTTGGCGGCGTACCCGCAGGTCGCGGCCAGCTCGCGCGGGCCGTCGAGGTAGGCGGGCAGCAGGTTCGGGTGGTCCGGGAAGAGCTCCCACAGGATCGCCAGCAGCGCCTTGTTGGAGAGCAGCATCTTCCACATCGGCTCGATCCAGACGGTGCTGCCGGAGCCGCCGCCGTGGTCGTAGGTGCCCAGCACCTGCGGGCCGAACTCGTCGGTGGCCAGCCACTCCCACGGGTAGAGCTTGAAGCAGCTGCGGATGAAGCGGAGCTTCTCGTCCACGAACCGGCCCGCGAGGCTGTCCCAGCCGATCGTCTCCACGGACAGCGCGTGCGTCTCCAGCCCGGCCTGCTCGGCGGTCTCCTGGAGGTAGGCGACCGTCATCAGGTCCTCGCCGAGCTCGTCGGTCTCGGAGTGCGCGAAGTGCAGCGGGCCGGGCGGAAGCAGCTCCGCCTGGCGGCGCCAGGCCTCCACGAGCCGTTCGTGGAGGGAGTTCCACTGGTCGGCGCCGGGGAAGCGGTCCTCCATCCAGAACCACTGCGGGCTCGCCGCCTCCACGAGGGAGGTGGGCGTGTCGGCGTTGTACTCCAGCAGCTTGGCGGGGGCGCCCGCTCCGTCGTAGCGCAGGTCGAACCGGCCGTAGAGGGAGGGCTGTTCGGCGCGCCGCCGCCAGGACTCGGCGATCAGGGCGGCCAGCTTCGGGTCGGTGATGCCGAGGTCCGCGAAGCGGTCGTTCTCCACGATGTGCGCGGCCGCGGCCAGGCACATGGCGTGCAGCTCCTCGACCACCCCCTCCAGCGCCTCGACCTCCGGCAGCGAGAAGGAGTAGTACGCGCTCTCGTCCCAGTAGGGGCGCAGCGAGTCGTCGGGGTAACGGGTGAGGGGGTAGATCAGCCCCTGCTCCTCGACGGTCTTCTGCCAGTCGGGGCGCGGTTCGATGGTGTGCCGCTGCATGGGGCTCAGCCGCCGGAGGAGCCGGAGGTGCTGTGGCCGCCGATGCCGCCCCGGGTGACGGCGGACTTGTCGAAACTGCCGCCGGTCACCTTGCCGTTGCGGACGGAGCCGCCGTAGTAGTACGCGCCGTGGCCGCCGCTCTTGCACTCCTTGGCGTTCAGGTGGTCCAGGGTGGTGCGGGAGGCGCAGCGCTTGTCGGGCTCGTCGTTGCTCCCGCAGGCCACGAGGGTGGCGGCGAGCAGGCCCATGCCGCCGAGGGCGACCGCGCTGGAGCGCATGCGGCGTCTGGTGGTGTTGCCGGTATCCATGGCTTGCACCCTAGAGCGGGGGCGCGGGGGGAGGGAATCCGGCCGCCGTCACACCCTTGTCACGATGGTGACCTAGAGTCTGTTCGTGCTGATTGGGATGGTTTGCGCGCTGGGTGCGGCGGTGTGTTTCGGTACCGCGTCGGTGTTCCAGGCGGTGGCGGCCCGGGCGGCGGCGGTCCCGGGGCCGGGGTCGGGGTCGGGCGTCGACGCGGCCCTGTTCCTGCGGGCGGTACGGCAGTGGCGGTACGTGGCCGGTCTCGGGCTGGACGCGGTCGGCTTCGTGCTCCAGATCATCGCCCTGCGGCACGTCCCGATCTACACGGTGGGGGCCGCGCTGGCCGCGAGCCTCGCGGTGACGGCGGTGGTCGCGGCGCGGATGCTACGGATGCGGCTGACGCGGCTGGAGTGGGGCGCGGTGGGGGTGGTGTGCGCGGGGCTGCTGATGCTCGGGCTGGCCTCCGGTGAGGAGGGGTCGGGGACGGGGACGCTCGCGCTGAAGCTGGGCCTGCTGGGGGTGGCCGTGCTCGTCCTGGTGGCGGGCGCGGCGGCGGGGCGGCTGCCGGACGGGCCGCGCGCGCTGGTCCTGGGGCTGGCGGCCGGGACGGGCTTCGGGGTGGTGGAGGTGGCGGTCCGGCTCATCGGCTCCCTCTCGGTACGGGAACTGCGCAACCCGGCGCTGTACGCACTGCTGCTGGGCGGGGCGGCGGCGTTCCTGCTGCTCACCTCCGCCCTGCAGCGCGGCTCGGTGACGGCGGCGACGGCGGGCCTGGTCCTGGGCGAGACGGTCGGCCCGGCGGTGGTGGGCGTGGTCTGGCTCGGCGACCGCACCCGCGAGGGCCTGACCTGGGCGGCGGTGGCGGGCTTCGCGGTGGCGGTGGCGGGCGCCCTGGCCCTGTCCCGCTTCGGCGAACCGTAGCCCTGGCCGGGCGCTTCCCCGTCCGGGGCCCGGGGGCTGCGGCTGCCCGGGTGCGGCTGCGGCTGTGCGGAGGGGCAGGCCGGCCCGGATGCCCTCGGGGGCCCGGCGCGGATGCGCGGTGTCCGGGCTGCGGCTGTGCGTGCCCTGCGGGGCCGGTCCCCTACCCGCCCTTCCACCGTTCCCCGGGTCGCCGCCCCGGACCCCGCGCCTCAAACGCCGGCGGGGCTGGACGGGGCCGCGCGCCGCGCCCGCGTTGCCCTCGCAGACGGGGTGTGCACTGCTGCCCGCCAACCGGCCCCGGCGCCGCACACGTCGCCGGGGCCGGACGCGGCTGCACCGCCATGGCCGGCGGGGCGTGCACTGCCGCCCGGCAACCGGACCCCGCGTCTCTGGTCGCGGGTGCGCCGCCATCGCAGAAGGGGCGTGAGCTGTCACCTGCCCACCGGCCCCTGCGCACAAAGGCCGGCGGGGCCGGACGCGGCGCAGGCGAGAGATCCAGCCCCGCCGGCGTTTGAGGCGCGGGTCCGGGCAGAGCCCGGGGAACGGTGGAAGGGCGGGGAGGGGAACCTGCCCGCGCAGCGGCCGACCACCCGCAGGCGGTGGACCCGCCAGCCCGGGCCCGCGGCCCCGCCGACGGCCCGAGTCCGCGGGCGCCGAGCGGGCGAGGGCGGCGACGGGGCGCAGCAGGTGGCGGCGCCTGCGGTCCCGGACGGAGTCCGGCGCAGCGGCGGAAAGCCCGGGCGGGGAAGGAGGCGCCGGTGGGGCGTCACGGCAGGGCCGCGGTGAGGGCCTTCAGGGTCGGGGTCCAGGCGCTCGTGGGCGGGGTGCCGTAGCCCACGATCAGCGCCTCGCGCACCGGCATCGCCGACTCCGGGTGGCGGAAGCGCGCCAGGCCCTCCAGGGCCAGGTCCTGCCAGGCGGCGGCCTGGACGAGGGAGCGCTCGGTGCCCGCCGGGAGGTCCAGCACGGCGTGCAGCCCGGCCGCGATGCCGGAGACGGGGACCCGCCCCGCCACGGCGGCCAGCAGTTCGTCCCGGCGCCGCCGGTACCGCAGGCGCATGCCGCGCACGTGGCGGTCGTACGCCCCGGACGTGATGAACTCCGCCAGGGTCAGCTGGTCCAGCGCGCTGGACGTCCAGTCGACCGGGCCCTTCGCCGCCGTCACCTCCTCCAGCAGGTCCGGCGGGACCACCATCCAGCCCATCCGCAGCGCCGGCGCCAGGGACTTGCTCGCGGTGCCCAGGTACACCACCCGGTCCGGGTCCAGCCCCTGGAGCGCGCCGACGGGCTGGCGGTCGTAGCGGAACTCCCCGTCGTAGTCGTCCTCCAGGATCAGCCCGCCCGTGGTGCGCGCCCAGTCCACGGCCGCCGCCCGGCGCGCGGGGGTGAGGGCCGCGCCCGTGGGGAACTGGTGCGCCGGGGTCAGCAGGACCGCGCCCGTGCGGGGGCCGAGCGCGGCCAGGTCCGGGGTGCGGGCGCCGGCCTCGTCCACCCACAGCGGGCGGGTCACCAGCCCGGCCCCGGTCAGCAGGTCCCGGTGCACGTCGAGGCTGTACCCCTCCACCGCCACCTCCCGCACCCGGCGCCCCCGCAGCACCCGCCCGAGGAGCTGGAGCGCGTGCGCGAAGCCGGCGCACAGCACGATCCGGTCCGGGTCGGCGTACACCCCGCGCGCCCGGGCCAGGTACCCGGCGAGCGCCTCGCGCAGCTCCGCCCGGCCGCGTGCGTCGGCGGCGTAGCCGAAGGCGTCGTTCGGGGCGCCGGTCAGCGCCCGCCGGGCCGCCGCCAGCCAGGCGGTGCGCGGGAAGCCGCTCAGGTCGGGCGAGCCGGGGAGCAGGCTGTACGCGGGCCCCCGCCGCGCGGGGCGGCGTACCGGGGAGGCCCCGGCGGCCCGGCGCACCCTGGCCCGCTCCGCGACCCGGGTGCCGGAACCCTGGCGGGCCGTCAGCCAGCCCTCGGCGACGAGCTCGGCGTACGCCTCCGCGACGGTGTTGCGGGCGATCCCCAGGTCGGCGGCGAAGGACCGCGAGGACGGCAGCCGCGTCCCGGGCGCGAGCCGCCCGCTGCGCGCGGCCTCCCGCAGCGCCTCGGTCAGGGCGGCCCGCAGGCCCCGTCCGCCCGCCGCGGCGGCGAGGTCCAGGTGCAGGTCGGCACCGAAAGTGGCCCACGATCCGGTCATGGACATGGACCATAGCGGCGGGCCGCCTCGTCCGTACGGTGGAGCCATGAGCAACCAGACCGGCACGCACGCCGACACCGCCGAACTCGCCGTCGCACACGCCCCCCGCATGCAGTTCGCCCAGGTCGCCCCCGAGGTCTACAAGGCCGTCATCGGCCTGGAGATCGCGGCGAAGAAGGGCCTGGACCCGGCCCTCGTCGAACTCGTCAAGATCCGCGCCTCGCAGCTCAACCACTGCGCCTTCTGCCTGGACATGCACAGCAAGGACGCGCTCGCCGCCGGCGAGAGCGTCGAGCGCGTCCTGCTGCTCGGCGCCTGGGAGGAGTCGCGGCACTTCTACACCGAGAAGGAGCTGGCGGCGATCGAACTGACCGAGGCCGTCACCGTCCTGACGGAGGGCTTCGTCCCCGACGAGGTGTACGCCAGGGCCGCCAAGCACTTCGAGGAGGCGGAGCTGGCCCAGCTGATCGCCGTCATCGCGACGATCAACGTGTGGAACCGGATCGGCGTCACCACCCGCATGACCCCGGGGCACTACACCCCGGCGTCGGCGAAGAAGGCCTGACCGGCCGGGCGGCCTGACCGGGCGGCTCAGTCGGGCCGGGCCGCTCAGTCGGGCCGGGCGGCTCAGTCGGGCCGGAACGAGTCCAGGGCCGCCGTCAGGTTGGCGCGCGTCGTCGTGCTCTCGCCGGACGGGCCGGCCGCCAGCAGCGCCCACCGCTTGCCGTCCGGCGTGGTGATGATCCGCTCCATGCCCCGGCGGCGGCCGTGGGACTCCGCGCTGTCGTACTCGTAGACCAGCTCGCAGCCGGTTCCGGACGCCGGTTCGAGGGAGACCTGCCGGTAGCCGGGGGTCCCGTCGCGCAGGCGGTCCGAGGACATCTGCAGCAGCGTGCAGGAGCCCGTGGAGCCGCTCTCCGTCACGCGGAAGATCTGGAGCAGGGCGCTGCGGTCCCCGGGCGGGCGGTAGAAGGCCCCGCTGCCCGTCTCGTTGTGGCTGGGCTCCCAGCCGGCGGGTACCGCCACCGAGAAGCCGTCGTCGTTGCGCACCACCGTGTAGCCGGCGCTGCCGGTGCCCGCCGGGGTGCTGGGCGTGCCGGTGCCCGGTGACGACGGGTCCACGGGCGGCTCGGGGGCCGGTCCGGTGGGCTGCCCCGACGACGGGGACGCCGGCGGCCGCGCGGCCGTCGCCGGGCCGTTGTCGGGACCGAGCAGCATCCACGCCGCGACCGCGGCGCCGCCCGCGACCGCAGCCGCCAGGCCCACCAGCACCGGGGCGCGCCACTGCCCCGCGCCCGGCTGCGCCAGGCCGAACTGGGCCGCGGCTCGCGCGAGGAACTCGAACAG